>NZ_JAVRBM010000063.1:0-21832 GCF_034531255.1 Nostoc sp. ChiQUE01b
ACTTCCGAGTTCAAAGGCTCAACGTTCAAGCAAAAAGGTGCAACTTCCGAGTTCAAAGGCTCAATGTTCGAGTAAAAAGGTGTAACTTTCGAGTTCAAAGGCTCAATGTTCGAGTAAAAAGGTGCAACTTCCGAGTTCAAAGGCTCAATGTTCGAGTAAAAAGGTGTAACTTTCGAGTTCAAAGGCTCAACGTTCAAGTAAAAAGGCTCAATTTCCGAGTTTTAAGCTTGAAACAATAATATTTCTTCCTAACTCCTAACTCCTGACTCCTAACTCTTAACTCAGCACTCAGCACTCACCACTCCTAATTCAGCACTCCCCAATACCCAATGCCCAATGCCCAAATAAAATAACCTATGCGCCGTAAAAAAGATACTCTCTGCACAGAATTTGCCTTCACTCTTCCTAGAGGATTGAGTGATAGTGAACAACGAGTACATCGTCATGGGGTGATGCGTTTAGCCACCGCTAAAGATGAAATTTTGGTGCAACAAGAGCGCAAAGTTCAGGAAAATCCAGCTTATGGCGTTTTGGTGATGCTGGCACGGGTTATTACTCGCTTGGGTAGTTTCAACTCTGTTAGTCCTGATTTACTTGAAGGACTGCTTTTACATGACATTGCCTATCTCCGAGAATTTTACAATCGAATCAATCAGCAAGGCAATGTACACATTCCGACACAATGTCCCCACTGTAATACTCAATTTTCAGTGCAGCTAGAACTAGCGGGGGAGTCGTAAGCTACCCCTCTGATACTTTATATGAGGAGGTAGCTTTTATTGCTTATCATTTCCACTGGTCACAAGATGATATTTTAAATTTAGAACATACTACCCGTCAGCGCTGGGTAGGAGAAATCAATAAAATTAACCAAAAATTAATATGAAAGTAAAAGTTAGCTACTCACCAAATCTAAGTGAAGTCAATGAAGTTGACCTTACCCTAGAAACTACACCGAGAGGAGAATGGCTAATAGGTCGTTCTCCTGATTCTGATTTAGTTTTAGACAGCCCTGATATCAGTCGAGTACATGCTAAGTTTTTTGTTAAAAGTGGAAATTACTACTTCTCTGACCTTGGCAGTAGAAATGGCTCAATATTTAATGGAAAACAAGCTGAAAAAAATCGACCATATTCTTTGAGCGATGGAGATATTATTCGGATTGCAGATTATGTTTTGATTTTGGAAGCAGTTGCTCCTGCTTATGAGCAACCAGAGACAGTCTTTAGAATTATAGATCCTTCACTGTTTTCTCGGCCGCGATCGCCTGAAAATGTCAGCGCTGCCAATGTTGTTAATCCAGCCCCAGAGGTAGTTAGCGAAGTTCCACCGCCAATTAGTCCCGAAGTAGAAACACCTCCTTCCTCAGAAATCAGCGAAATCTCAGAAGTTGTTTCGACTCAACCTGATAATGTCATCCCGGTTGTTGAGATAATCGCCCCTGAAAACATCATTCAACCACCAGAAGCAGTTAGCGAAGTTCCACACGATGTTCGTGATGAAATTGTGGATTTGCCTACATTCAGTAAACCAGATAGTGAGGAAGTAGAGGTTCCAGAAGTCAGCGAAGCCTCAGAAGTTTCTTTGACTGAACCTGATGACGCCATAGCTGCACCTGAAAACATCATTGAAACTCCTGAAGAGGAAAGTATAGTTCCAGAAGCTACCCACGATGAGGTTACAGACTTGGAAGCAGCACTGGCGGCAGAATCTACTTTCGTACAACAGCGTGATACAGCTATTCCAGAAACTGCCTACGACGAGGATGCAGAGTTAGAGGCAGCACTAGCAGCAGAAGTTACCTTCGTACAGCCACGGGATATTTTCAACGAAGTTCCTGCACAGAGTCCGATTCCAGAAGCTACCTACGATGAGAATACAGAGTTGGAGGCAGCACTAGCAGCAGAAGTTACCTCCGTACAGCCGCGCGATATTTTCCACCATGTATCTGAGGAGGAGAGTGACATTCCCGAAGCTACTCATGATGAAATAGTAAATTTGGATACGCCAGTTGCAGAAAAAGCCAGTGAAGTTGTTGAAAACGAAGCGATTCAGCCACAAGAAGCATTGAGCCAAGCTACACAGGATACCACTGATGAAGCGATAGATTGGGATACGTCAGTTACAGCAGCAGACAGCGCAGATGTTGACGAAGTAGAACCTACTTCTGCAGTGGATGAAACAATAAGCGAAGTTTCTGAAGCATCAACTGCACCTGATGATGCCGTTGCAGAAGTTTTAAGCAATCAATACATTGATTTGAGTAATGCAAGTACTGAAGAAGTTAATCTATATGTTGATGATGTTGCTGCACAAATAACTCAAATTTCTGACTCAACTGATATTCCATCTTTGGAAACAACAGAAAGTGGAACGACTGAGAACATCAGTCAAACTATTGAAGAAGTTTCTGAAGTAGAAGAAGATCGTTTTGATGAAACTCCAGAAGAAACAAATGTTAATGAGTCTCCTCAAGCAATCATTGAAAGAAATATAGTACTCATCGCTCATGAAAGCAAGAAATCAGAACTTGCTGAATTGGTTTCTGAACATCAAGAATTTTTCTCGCAGAGTTTTACAATTACCTGGCCATCTGTTGGTGAAGTCTTACATCAACAGGCAGGGATAACTATTAGTCAACAAACTCCCGCACCAACTTCGGGAGGATATCAAACAATTGCCTCATTGGTTGGAGCCGGAGAAATTTTAGCAGTTATTTTCCTACGAGATTTGCTGCAACCTCAGCCTGGTCAAGCAAATGAAGAAGCACTGTTAAGATTATGTACTATTAATCAAGTTTTATTGGCTACTAATTTGTCAACAGCAGAGGCGATTGTGCATTATCTGAAACACATATAGCAACTCTAAATTAGTCACGAACAACAAGATACCGGACTTATTAAATAAGTCTGGTATCTGACGTGTTGCTGTTTGCAGGTAAAATATGATTACTAGATTTTTTGAAAAGTTGCAAATTGCATAGAATAATTTCAATATTAAAAATTAATCTAAAAATATACGTATATTTTAAAGTAAAACCTATTTAAAAAAATGGTTGTAACTTTTAAAAGTTTATTTAGACAGCCAGTTATTCTTTCAAGTGCGATCGCTACAATTTTACTAGTAGGCATTCAAAAACTTGGGGTTTTCGAGCCTCTAGAAATGAAAGTCTACGACCAAATGATGCAATTACGTGCCGACCCAGGCCCAGACACTCGTTTGTTGATTGTTGCTTTAAGTGAAAAAGATATCCAAAAATGGAATTGGCCCCTGTCTAGTGAACTTCTAGACCGACTGTTAGGCAAACTTGAAGAATATCAACCGCGAGTCATTGGTCTAGATATTTTTCGTGACTTACCAGTACCGCCCGGTCATGACAAACTACTACAACGCTTACAACAGAGCGATATCATCATTCCTATCTGCAAACATTCTGGTTCTAACAATCCGGGAATAGCGCCTCCAAAGGGCGTTGAAGCAGAGCGAGTCGGATTTAATGATGTTGTAGAAGATACTGATGCTACAATTCGCCGCAACCTCTTATTGGTAAGTGCAGAGGAGTCCGATTCTTGTCAAAGTACCTATTCTTTTAGCTTACAATTAGCGCTCAAATATTTAGAAGTCGGAGGCATCCAATTAGAATTTACCCCCAAAAAGGAACTAAGACTACGTAATACTGTATTTAAACCTCTGCAAAGTAGCGCTGGTGGCTATGAAAAAGCAGATACCAATGGCTACCAAATCCTGCTTAATTACCGTTCTGGTCATCAGGTTGCCCAGCAGGTAACTATTACAGAAGTACTTGCAAATCAAGTTAAACCAGATTTAGTTAAAGACCGGATTGTTTTGATTGGTTCAACAGCCAATAGTTTAAATGATATTTTTAATACGCCCTTTGCTAGCGGTAAGTCAGATAATTCTGGCAAGATGGCTGGAATTGAAATTCATGCCCACAGCGTTAGTCAAATTCTCAGTGCTGTGCTGAACAAACAGCCTCTATTTTGGTTTTTGCCTGAGTGGGGTAAAGTCCTTTGGATATGGGGATGGACTGTAGTTGGTGGGTTGCTGGTATGGCGGATTCAACATCCGCTAGGCTTAGGATTGGCAGCAGCAACAGCCCTTGCAGTATTATTTGGAGCCAATTTTTTCATTTTTACCCAAGCTGGATGGTTCCCAGTCATACCTCCGGCGTTGGGGTTAGTATTTACCGTTGGCAGTGTCCTCGCTTATAGTGCTTATCAAACCAAACAAGAGCAAAAAGAAATTACCCAACGGGTTCAAGAACATCAACAATTAATTGTGGAATTGCAAAATCTTTTACGGCAGCGTGGCAACGCCTCAAATGAAGCGCCAACGGTAATTGTTGATTCCATCGGGCAAGAAATTGCACTAGGCACGGTACTAAACAACCGCTACAAAATTACTCAACCCTTGGGTTCTGGAGGATTTAGCAATACTTATTTAGCTGATGATATCCAGCGTCCTGGTAATCCGCAGTGTGTGGTTAAACAGTTACGACCTCCTCGCCAAGATGTGGAATATTTAAATGTTGTCAGACGCCTATTCGACGCTGAAGCAGAAATTTTAGAAACTTTGGGTAAACACCCACAAATTCCCCAACTGCTAGCTTTCTTTGAAGAAAATCGGCAATTCTCTTTAGTGCAAGAATTTGTTCGAGGGCACGCTATGGATAAAGAGTTAACTGCTGGGAAGCGACTAAAACAAGCTGAAGTTGTGGAGATACTCAAAGAAGTTTTAAATGTGCTAGTTTTTGTTCATAGCTATGGCGTAATCCATCGAGATATCAAACCTAGTAATTTGATTAGACGAGAATCAGATCGGCACATTGTTTTAATTGACTTTGGCGCTGTTAAGCAAATTCAACCTCAGCAGCAAGAAGCTCAGACTATTTCAATTGGCACTCCCAGTTATGCACCTTCTGAACAAATGAGTGGATTGCCAAAACTCAACAGCGATATTTATGCGTTGGGAATTATGGGAATACAAGGTTTAACTGGGGTAGAACCCAGAGAGTTTCGTAGAGACACAAATACTGGTGAAATAATTATCCAAAGCCAAGCTGATGCTAATCAACACATTTGGCAACATTGGCGCGAATTAACTGAGGCTACAGACGAGTTAGTGATGATTTTAAATAAAATGGTACATTTCGATTTCACTCAGCGATATCAGTCAGCCGCAGAAGTACTTAAAAATCTCGAAAGTATTTAGGACTTTTTTAAATACTAAAGTGCTAAGAAAAAAGCTCGGTCACTCGCATGACCAAGCTTTTAACTATTTCAATCAATCATTGCAGGAAAAGTAGTAGTAGGGTGCGTTAGCGATAGCGTAACGCACCGAATCCTTAAGAATGGTGTGTTACGCAAAACGCTAACGCACCCTACAAATACCTAATTTTGTTCAAAAATCAAACCGGATTCCTATAAATACTAAAGTGCTAAAAAAAGCTTGGTCACTCGCATGACCAAGCTTTTAACTATTTCAATCAATCATTGCAGGAAAAGTAGTGCGATCGCAAACAATTAGTTAGCAGATTGTTCCAAATTTACCTTGACAACTTTGTTCTTTTCTTGCTCAGTTTTAGGCAGTATAAGATTCAAGATGCCATCTTTATAATCTGCCGTAACGTTGGTGTTTTGAATCCGAACCGATAGAGGAATTACGCGTTGAAATTTACCGTAATGAAACTCACTTCTGGTAACACCTTTTTCCTCTGTTTTCGTTTCAGACTTACGCTCACCACTAACGTAAACAGCATTTTCTGTGACTTGCACATCCAGGTCTTTAGCTTCTATTCCTGGCAGTTCTAGCTTCAGATGAATCGCATCTTCAGTTTCTTGAATTTCAGCAGCAGGAACTTTGCTTAAGCCTTTATCAAACAATGCAGATGGTAGTCTGGTATCTTCAAATAAACTATTGATTTGGTGTTGTAGAGTGTCAATTTCTCTCCAAGGATTCCAACGAACTAGTGTCATAACTCTTCCTTGCATTAGTTAGCTTTGTGTAATAAGTTTTGCACTTAACTTTGTGCTTACATATTCATTTTATGTAGAGTTAAACCTGCTGTAAATTCGGTTATTAGCACCAACAAATTGATGATTACCCTACCAAATCAGATATAAGGAAAATTACGGTTTACTCTAATTTATATGTTCGGTAAACCCGAATATACAAATTAGATTTAATTTATACTAAACCAATAAATTTGCTGTTGAAGGGAATAGTTCAAAAATGCGATGCCTCGGTTGGGCTATGCCTACAACTAAGTAACAGCGCTGCATAAATTTTTAGATAATCTCAGTTAAATACATATCTGTTCAATTTTGTCCTGCACTTAACTCCCGATTTATTAACCAACACAGTATCAATAATGAAACTCTTTTCCCCGGTCAATTTTGCACACATTTTTGATTCTAGTGTCCTACCTAGAATCGCTAGGACTCAAATAGCTACTCATAGCAAGAGTGGCACATCAATCAATACAGCTATCAAATCTAATACTTTACACAACCATTCCACAGATATCAATTGCCTCAAAACCTTTGATACTGCTGTTCTTGCTTATCACATGATGGGTCTTAACAACTTTTAACGATCCGTAGGATGCGCTCAATTAAATCACCCGAATGGGTGAGGGGCAAATCAACCGTTCAGGTGAACTGGGTGCAGGAAGTTAAGACAGATAAAAAATAAGACTCTATTACTCAAGAACACTAATTGCATTTTACTATAACTAAGGATTATCCTATGAAACTCTCTATCTTGATTGATTCTGTACTCATTGTTACTTCTATTGCTTTATTGCCTGGAATCGGTGGCACTCAAATGGCTACTAAAAATAGTGGCGAACCTATAGCTATCAAGTCTGATAATTTATCTAATCATTCCAATAACGTCAGCTACTTCAAACCTTTTGATGCTGTATTTCTAGCTTACCAAAGTAATCTGAATCCCCAGTGACTAGAATTTATCGTCTCGGATTTGAAACCCAGTTTTTCTGTGTAAAAAGCCGACTATCTCTCTTTTGCCACTCTCGGGAAACAATAATCAAACCTAAATTCTGAGACTTTAAATTAATCAAGCTTTAAAACTTTATTTTCTAACAATAACTAAAATTTCTAGTTAAAAAGCGGAAATTAAAGCACCAAAAGGATTTCACCAATTGAGTTTTCCCACTCTGACAAAAGAAAGATAATATCCCTTAAACCAATACAGATTTGACTCCACAAGCGAAAATTAAACAATCGTAGCCTTGTTCACCAGGGTCAGGCAAATAACGAACTCTGATGTCTACATCAATAAAACCATTTTGCCTGAAACAGTCTAGTATATCTTGAGGGTTGAGCTTAGTTAAAGGATAGTATTGATGTCCGACACGATAGAAATCACCTGAACTACCAGCAGTTGTTGAACCACAAGCAGTAATAATTAAAACCCCCTTTGCTTTGACCAAAGTCGTAAGATTACGCATATATGCTTGCCAGTTATCTTTGTCTGGACTGATACCCTCAGCACAATAATGAGCCGTTACCAAAGGGTAAAATTCACGTCTTTGGGAACCAAGGGGATTTGGTTGGGTCAGATCACAAAATAGAACCTCAGTAATGCGTTCGCGTGTTTCTTGTTCACGTTTTTCGGCTTCAGCTTCAGTTGGGTTAGAATTGCCTTCAAGGCGCAGTATCTCCAAGGTGAATGGTCGCCAATTGTAAGCATCTGGTTGTTTAGTAATCCACTTTTCAATTTCGGCACAGTTGCCAGCAAGATAGTCTGCCACATGTATCTCTTGAGCTTTGGCTGTTAATGGAATGAGGTGAGAGACAACAGGTCCGCTACCAAACTCAAGTGCTACAGATATTGGTAAGATTTTACGCAGCGAGTCAGTTAAAAATTCTAAGCACAATTGCTCGTCAAGAATGATATTTGTATAGTATTCTGCAAGATAGTCTTTGGGATCTAAGTTTTTGTATGCAGTGTATTCGATGCCTATATTTGTTGGGATACTCATTTCATCTCCTTGGTAAAACTCAATAGTTGATTTCCAATCTGTATGTTTGTAGATAGTTCACCGAAATTTATCAATAACAGCAAACATAAAGATATTGAGAATAAAAAAGCAGAAGGAATCTATTAGTCAGGTAATTTCTTTTTGGGGAAGTTAGGTTAAGGTTATTTCAAGTTTTTCCAAGACATCCCTAGCTGCATTATGAATATCAACTATAGCCTGCTTCAGGTGATTTAAGGTTGTTCGGAACGAGAGGATTGCCATCCGAATACAGAATTCACCATCTCTGTTATGGCTTCCTCTAAATGGAGAAAGTAGGATATTTCCTGGCTGATTAATTGCATCCAAAAACTCTCTGTTGACTAAATCCAATAATTTTGGATCAAGATTATATCCTGAAGGATCTAACTTGAAAGCCAGAACAGAAAGTTGCGGACGTGCAACAATACGAATATTTGGAATCTGTAATAAGTGTTCTGTTACCCATTGGGCAAGATCAAGCTTTTGTTCAAGTTGTTCACGGAAAACCTTCATACCTAACATCTTCAAGGGTAGCCAGATCCTGAGTCCCCGAAATTCCCTGGTGAGTTCTGGAGAGAGATGCATCATGTCATCAATTAAGGGAATTTCTACATCTCTTTGACTAGGAAGATACGAACCTGTGAAATCAAAAGCTATCTTGAGTTTATTTCTATCTTTGACCAGCAAAGCTCCTGTTCCATAGGGAAGAAACAGCGATTTGTGGGGATCGATAACAACAGAATCAGCTTGTTCAATTCCTTTCAAAATGCTTGCCCCACGTTTGGTCACCCTAAAGAAACCTCCGTAAGAAGCATCAACATGAAACCAAAGACTATACTTTCGTGCCAGCTTTTCAATTTTCCATAAATTATCAACTGCTCCAGTATTAGTTGTTCCTGCGGTTGCTGACACAAAAAATGGGTGAAAACCTTCAAGTGTGTCTTGTTTGATTGTGTCCTCTAGGATATCTAGACGCATCTGAAAGTTGCCATCTACCGGAATTTTACGAATGTTCTGCTGTGGAAATCCGCAAATTACAAAGCCTTGCTCCAAACAGTAGTGTGCTTGTTCACTAACGTAGGCTGTTGCCTTTAAAAGCTTTTCTGGAGCGTGATTTGAGATTTTACTACTGCGAGCAGTATGTATGGCGGTGAGAGTTGCTACGGAACCACCAGATGTAATAGTTCCACCTGCTTCTAAAGGGAGTCCGATTATATCGCATAACCAACGTACTGTTTGAGCTTCAATTGCTGCAAGTCCTGGTGCAGCCATGAATATTGGAACATATCGATTGAGCGATAGAGCAATAAAATCAGCTAAAGCAGAATGAAACAATCCACCACTAGGAATAAAACCCAGATAACCACCACTATTTGTGTTAATGCTGCAAGGAGCAAGTCGTTCAAAAAGATTATGCAGTAGTGCTTCAAAGTTAGAGTTGCCCTCCTCTGGTAAGCCTTCGACAACAGATTGGGCAAGCTGGATTGCACTATCTACCTCACTATTGATCTCACTAAGGTGTAACCATTTGAAACCAGATCCATTTAGAGGAAAGCTCTCAGCATTTTCTTGACAGGGAATGATAAACTGCAATGCAGTTTCAACAAGCCTAACCATATCTCTACCATTTAGTAGCAGAGGATTATTTGTGTTGTTGGTAATGGACTTATTCGATTTATTAATTTTTTGATGAGAGCTTTGCTGATTTTTTTTAATAAAAGATATCAGCCATATCTCTTCAGGAAAATGATAAACTGAATCTTGAATGAGTGAATTGAGATATTCACCCATTTCCTGATGGTTCAATAGGTCTTCTAGAGTGACATTGACAATTGATGATTGAACTTTTAAAGAATCTTCTTTACTGAATGAGTTGATTGTAGCTTCATAGAATATATAATGTTCAAGGGCTTCTATATCGTTAACAGCTATGCATTCATCATAGCGAATGACATGGACTTGGTAATCAATCCCAAGTGCTGCGAGTGCTTCTATGATATCTTCTGCTGATGTAAATATTTTTCCTTGACCATTATGAAATAGCTGCAAATATCTGTCATAAAAGTTTATATAAAATGACTCACGATTTGCTTGAGCAATAAAACAAGTTCCTTCTTCATTGAGTGAGGTAAGTAACTTCGTTAATATCGGGATTAAGTCAAAGCGAGGAATTGCATAAAAACCATGCATTGACCATATTAGATTGTAAAAGTCTATAGCTAACTCTGTCTCTTGAATTTTAGAAACATATTGAGAACCTAACTCCAGGGGATAATTAATTTTTTGACTTGCCTTCAAGAGTGCATTTTCAGAGTAATCCAGCAAATTATAACTGATTTGTATTGGCTCAGAACTGGGTAATTTTAACTGTATATAATGCTGGAAAGTTTGCAACCATCTGCCTGTCCCACACGCAACATCTAGTATTGTTAGTGTTGGATTATCTCTATGTTGAATGCTTTTGTGATAGATAGATAAAATTAAATCTTGCCAATCAAAATTTTGTGCTAGTTGTCGATAGTCTTCAACGGGAATGTTGTCTTCATTCAGCTTAAAATCTACATTGCTTGTAGATGATACTGCTCTAACAGACAATTTTTGAATGCTCATTACAATTTTCTCAATTTAGTTTCAAAATGAATCACAATTGCAACTAATACCAATTTGAACAATCTCATGCTCAAAATCTAAAATTGTGTAAATTGGAGGCATTCTGAGCGTTGCAATAAACAGGTGTTGCTGCTCTCGAAGACATAATAAGACAACTTTGCATAAATAAATGACAAATAACGATGTATGAGTAAGCGTTGATAGATTTTGTGCTAGATGAACGTTAGGTTCATCTAGACTCTAAATTTGGGCTTTCCAAGGATTACAAAACAACAAACAGCCCATAAAGTAAAGAAATATCTGACTTGCAGAAGCAGGAAAATCACGAACTAAGTGTAATATTTCACAAGTTCGTAGCGTTATTGAGTGGCTCTGCTCTTTGCCAGTAGTTCACTCAATTCCTCACGAATTTATGAAGGCAATCAAGTTAAAACATGCCTATTAAGCGGCAAACGTTTTCCTCAATTAGTTTTATGATTTTTTACAGTAATTTTACTTTCAGCAATTTTACTGACCTATTAAAGATTGTTTTATATTTTTTTTAAAAAGTCAACCCCATATGCACATTGATGGGGTTGGCTGGGAATACTAAGTAGGTAGGCACAAATAAACCTAACTATACTATGTAAAGAAAAATTAATCTGGCTAAAACCCTCTTCCCTTCAGCCTTCTGCCTTATCCCAACGATAAATTTTCCCGCCCACTTACTTAACTCTAGAGATTAGCTGTGCGTTTTTAGGCAGCCCAAAACTGAAAATAATGAATAATCCCTTTTTAAAACAGAAAGATAGCAAAAATTTCCCCTTAGGCTTTATCCTTGTTGTTCCATTTGTTCTACAAATATTTAGTGCAGTTGGACTGGTGTGGTATCTTTCGTTTCAGAATGGTGAGAAAGCTGTTAATGACTTAGCTGGACAGTTAATGAAAGAAACTAGTAAAACTGTTGATCAGCATCTTAACAACTACTTGCAAGTACCGCATCAAATTAATGAGATAAATGCCAGTGTAGTTAAACAAGGGCATCTTGATTTAAAAGACTTTCAAGGCACGGGAAGCTACTTGTGGAAACAGGCGCAGGTATATAAAAATATTAGCTGGATCGGCTATGTGCTTCCTACTGGAGAATTAGTAGGAGCTGGGCGTTGGTTAAAAGGGCAAGATTTAGTAATTGATAATATTTTTGCTAATGGTAAAAATGATACTTACGCAACCGATAATCAAGGAAATCGTACCAAGCTGGTATATACCACTCAATATAATGTTTTAAGTGATGAATGGTATGTTGAAACACTAAAGGCTAGGAAACCAATCTGGAGCAGAATTACTCCTACTGAAGCTTTTGACGGATATATAGCTGCTACTGCAAGCTATCCGATATATGATGAACATCATCGACTTATTGCTACTCTTGGTATTGATTTTCAACTCTCAAACATAAGTTATTTTCTTGACAAATTAAATGTGAGTCCACATGGGAAAATCTTTATCATTCAACGGAATGGACTATTAATAGCTAATTCCAGCTTGCAACCAAATTTTCAAGTAGTAAATGGTGAGATAAAAAGACTAAGTGCTACCCAAATTAATGACCCGGTAATTCAAGCTACAGCCAATTATTTGCAAAAAAAAATTGATAATTTTTCGGCAATCAAAAAAACTCAGGACTTCAATTTTCAGTTCAAAGGAGAACGCCATTGTATCCACGTTACTCCTTGGCAGGATAAGTTTGGTCTGGATTGGTTAGTAATTGTGGTTTTACCAGAATCAGATTTCATGGCGCAAATCAATGCTAATAATCGTACCACTATCTTGTTGTGTTTCTTAGCTTTAGGGATGGCAATTTTAGTAGGAATTTATACTTCTCAATGGATTAGTAAACCTATTTTGCGTTTGAGCGAAGCAAGTGAAGCAATGGCATCTGGAGATTTAGAGCAAAAAATGCAAGTGAGTATTGTTAAAGAAATTAACATTCTAGGTAAATCCTTCAATATAATGACAGCACAACTAAGTTCTGCTTTTATAAACATAGAAAAAAACAATGCTGAATTAGAAAATCGTATTGCAGAACGTACCGCAGAACTCAAAAATGCCTTAGACGAACTCAAGCAAACTCAATCCCAATTGATTCAATCTGAAAAAATGTCTAGTTTGGGTCAAATGATAGCAGGTATTGCCCATGAAATTAACAACCCAGTAAATTTTATTTTTGGCAATCTTGACTACACTGAAGAATACACTAATTTTTTACTGGATTTAGTACAGCTTTATCAACAAAACTACCCTAATCCGAGCGCAGAAATCCACCAAAAAATAAAAGATATTGAGCTTGATTTTCTCTCTTTAGATCTAAGAAAAATACTAATTTCCATGAAAATTGGTGCTGAAAGGATTCGTGAGATTGTTATATCTCTACGCACGTTCTCTCGCTTGGATGAAAGTGAAATTAAAGAAGTAGATATCCATCAAAGTATTGATAGTACCCTGATGATTTTGCAACATCGCCTCAAAGAACAACCAAACCGTACCGAGATTGAAATCATAAAAAAATATAGTGACCTGCCATTAGTAGAGTGTTATGCTAGTGAACTCAACCAAGTATTTATGAACATCTTTGTAAATGCCATTGATGCTTTGGAAGAATCTGAGTATAAGCATTCGTCTCAAGAGTACAAAAATTATCCCAGTAATATTACAGTTCGCACAGAAATAGACAATAAGGGAGATTCTTCTATCTCGTCCATTGTGATTCGCATTGCTGATAATGGTCTTGGTATTAGGGAGGAAATTAGAAGTCGTCTATTTGATCCTTTTTTCACCACGAAGCCTGTTGGCAAAGGCACTGGTTTAGGTTTATCTATCAGTTATCAAATTGTGGTGGAAAGGCATAAAGGCAAATTAGAATGTCATTCTACTCTTGGTGAGGGTACAGAATTTGTCATTTCTATTCCCCAGCAATTGTCTTGAACCAAACCCTTGGTTTGCTCGGTTAATTCTACGGTTCTCTCAATCAGAAGACCTTGGATAATTAGGGCTGTGCGAAATCTGACCAGGGTAGCCTGAGAAAGGCTATCCTCCTAAACTAGTTTCTAGTGATAGAGGTGTTTACTCTCAAAGTAATGAAAACTATGCGCAATCATTAGGAATAAAACAAGCTATATTACCGCGCATGAGGTTATATAGCAATCCTAAATGAGTTATGAACAAAAATATCCCCGACTTCTTGAAGGATACAGTTGGCGATTTAGGGGTATTACCCCTCACCCCGATGATTTTATAGGGTTTACGACGTAATTCTCAAAATGCGATCGCTGAACTACAAGATTTTATCGCTCTGCGTCCAGATGCTTAAACGTAGATTAATTCTACCTCCTGTCCCCTGCCTCTTAAAATTTAACCTCTCGCTCTAAAAAATGGTTCCTTCCAGACGAGTTTATTTATTGTTGGTTTTGGGTATTGCGATCGCCCCGATCCTATCCTTATTTCTGATTGTTAGAGCAACCATCGCTATTATTGTGCTATTTAATGCGATTATTCTCGGACTGATGGTTGTAGATGGTTTGCGGGTGCGGCGTTCTCGTGTGCAAATTACCCGCGAATTACCGTCACGATTATCCATTGGGCGAGATAATCCCGTAGTGCTAAAGGTGACATCGCCAAATACCGACGCCCAAATTGAAATCCGCGATTATTACCCAACAGGATTTGGCATATCTGCACCTGCACTCAGCGCCATTGTTCCGAGTAACAGCACTGAGCAATTAACGTATACCGTCCACCCAACACAGCGGGGAGAGTTTCCTTGGGGAAATATTCAAGTCCGACAGTTGGGGCTTTGGGGATTAGCTTGGGATGATTGGCAAATTCCCCAAAGTCTGCCAGTAAAAGTTTATCCTGATTTAGTGGGATTGCGATCGCTGACAATTCGTCTGACACTACAATCATCAGGATCGATGCGCCAATCTCGCAAAACTGGTATTGGTACAGAGTTTGCCGAACTGCGAAACTATCGTACTGGTGACGATTTGCGGTTTATTGATTGGAAAGCTACCGCTCGTCGGGTTGGCGCTTATGGTAATGCAATGCCACTGGTGAGGGTTTTGGAACCAGAACAGGAACAAACGTTACTGATTTTACTCGATCGCGGCCGGCTGATGACGGCAAAAGTACAGAATTTACAGCGATTTGACTGGGGATTGAATGCAACTTTATCCTTAGCTTTGGCAGGTTTACATCGAGGCGATCGCGTGGGTGTTGGTGTATTTGACCGCCAAATGCATACGTGGATTCCCCCAGAACGCGGTCAACCCCATTTGAATCAGCTAATCGATCAGCTAACTCCAATTCAACCAGTGTTATTTGAATCTGATTATTTGGGGGCGGTGACAAATGTTTTGCAGCGACAAACTCGGAGGGCGCTGGTGGTAGTGATTACCGACTTAGTTGATATTACTGCCTCTACAGAACTCCTAGCCGCACTCTCCAAGTTAGCACCCCGCTATCTTCCATTTTGCGTAACTCTACGAGATCCACAAGTCGATCGTCTAGCACACACCTTTACAGATGATGTTGCAGGTGTTTATACCCGTGCAGTAGCACTAGATTTATTAATGCAACGACAAGTAGCTTATGCCCAACTGAAACAAAAAGGAGTATTAGTACTAGATGCACCAGCAAATCAAATTGCCGATCAGTTAGTTGAGCGATATCTGCAACTGAAAGCGCGAAATCAACTTTAGTAATTGTCACTCTAACTTGTGTATTTTTATTCAATTATTTAGCGGAGGCATAAACTTTGCTTAAAATTATCCAGGTAGAGACTAATGAACATAACTCTCAGATCCAGGAAGTGTTTTGGGAATATTTTAATGAGACTAAGTTGATATTCAGCCATCAATTCGGCATCAATTTAGATGTTAATACATTCTTTGAGCAATCTATGACTCAACTCCACGAATTTCTACCACCTTCAGGGCGCTTGCTTTTGGGACAATATGAGGAAAAAATAGCTGGTTGCGCTTGCTTGCGAAAGATTGGTGAAGATATTGGCGAAATTAAAAGAATGTATGTAAAACCAGAATTTCGCAGAAAAGGAATTGGTAAGTCTTTATTAGAATTTATCATCAATGAAGCTGCCTACATTGGTTACTCCAGGATACGTTTAGACAGCGCCCCTTTTGCAAAGGAAGCACACGCACTTTATCATAGATTTGGCTTTCAGGATATCGAGCCGTATTTGGAAAAAACAGAGATTCCTCTAGAATATCGAGCAAACTGGGTTTTTATGGAATTAGTTTTAAAATGATCAATGTCCGTTGTGAAACTCTACTAGACTACACAGCAATAGCTGAGGTGAATACATTAGCCTTTGGGCAGGGAAACGAAGCTCAACTTGTGGAGAAAATTCGCAATTCTAATCGCTATATTTCAGATTTGTCTCTGGTTGCAGAGGTTGAAAATATTATAGTCGGTCATATTTTATTCAGCTACATTGACCTGGTGGGTGAAGAAACACTACAGGTACTTAGTTTAGCTCCTTTGGCAGTTCGTCCGCAATTTCAAAGACAAGGAATTGGTAGCGCACTAATAAAAGCAGGGTTAGAAATAGCAGAGGCAAAGAAAGAAGCCATAGTAATTGTACTAGGTCATCCCCACTTCTATATTCGCTTTAGTTTTCAGCCTTCTGTTGTTTATGAAATCGAGTCTCCTTTTCCAGTACCAGAGGAATTTTTCATGGTGAAAGTACTGCAAAACTATCAAAAAAATTATAAAGGGAAGGTTGTTTATCCAGATGCTTTTGATGAAGTATAGTATTATTCCCATGTAAATATTCAAATTAAAGACATTAGACCTCTTGTACAAATGTAAAATTCATCCTCAACCCCTTCAGTCTCCCAAAATTGTGAGAAGGGGAGCCAATTTCAAAGTCCTTCTCCCAAGCTTGGGAGAGGAATTTAGGGTGACGGCTGATATTAGTTAAAAGCGTTTAAAATTACTGGTGCTGAAACTACGCCCTTTGCCTCTAACGCAGCTGCAACCCGTAAAATTAAGGCTTCATTATATGGTGCTGCAATCAATTGCACACCTAAAGGTAATGCATTTTGGCGCTGAATTGGTACTGATAAAACGGGTAAACCAATAAAAGATAATGGTTGAGTAAATAGCCCTAAATGAGAACGGACAAGAATTTCTTCGCCATCCAAAATCATGGTTTGTTGACCAATTAATGGTGCAGAAATTGGTGTACTTGGGGCAAGAATTACATCGACATTTTGAAACACTTCCCGAACGCGATCGCGATACCATCTTCTAAACCGTTGTGCTTGGAGATACCAGCTACTAGGAATTAACGCCCCAGCCAAAAAGCGATCGCGTGTCGCTGGATCAAAATCTTCAGGATGCGATTGCAATTTGGACAAATGCAGATTTGCACCCTCGCTAGCTGTAATTACAAAGGCTGCTGCACGGGCGCGATGTGCTTCTGGTATGATTACGTATTTAGTAACTTCTATTGCATCAGCTACTTTTTGCACTGCTGCTAAAGCTGCCGGTTCTGCACCTTTGGTAAAATAATCAGCTGCAATGGCAATTCTGATACCAGAAATATCTTGTTTAAGTTGTGGTAAACATAATTCAGGTGGACGTTTTGTACAAATGGGATCGCGATCGTCTTCTCCCTGAAGCAGATCAAACACCGTAGCGATATCCTGCACCGAACGCGCAAAAGGGCCAATATGGTCAAAACTGCTAGAAAATAAAGCTACCCCAGCACGAGATAACCTTCCATAAGTTGGCTTGAAACCAAAAACGCCACACAACGCTGCCGGAACGCGAATTGAACCATTAGTATCAGAACCCAATGTCAGCGGTACTAACCCAGCCGCAACCGCCGCCGCCGAACCACCCGATGAACCACCAGCAACTCGCTGTAAATCATGGGGGTTGTGAGTTGCACCGTAATGGGAGTTTTCTGTTACAAACCCATAAGCGTACTCATCCATATTCAAAGCACCAACTAGCACAGCACCCGCTTGCTTCAGCTTCGCTACTGCGGTTGCATCTTGACTAGCTGCTGGGTTTTCTGCATTGATTTTCGATCCCGCCAGAGTTGTTAAACCAGCAATATCGAAAAGATTTTTCACCGCAAAAGGGACACCAGCAAGCACTCCAGGATGATTACCTTGAGCAATTTCCTGATCGATTAGTGCTGCATCTGTTAAAGCTGTCTCAGCAGTTATAGTGGTAAAACAGTTGAATAGATGATTTTGCGTTGCTATTCGTGCTAACGCAGCTTTTGTAACTTCCACAGCGCTAACTTTATCTTCGCGTACAGCAGTTGATATTGTTATGGCATCGGCTAAATCAAAATTCATGCTGAAATATTTGGCGTGGCAAGTCTTAAATGTTGCGATAGATTTTAGCTTTGTTTAGCGCTAAAGCGCAACTACGAACATTTTCTATTGCACTATTTTAACCTTGACACGCTATATTATAGAGATAGCGCGTTTAGCTTTTTGAGTAATAGCAGTCCGCATAGTTTTTGCTTCACTAAAACATCAACATAGCTATTCTTGAAGCAATTATGGTTCAAAAACTGGTGCAACTTCAATTTCCTCTGGTAAAGGGAAAGAATTTACAAGATTAGCGATCGCCATAATTCTCTCAAAATTTGCCACTACACCATCACGATACTGATTTTTGATCTCTAAATCCAACAACAACCCTATCAGATCGACATACTCACCCACATCAAACTCTTCTCTTCTCATCTCTCTTCCTTTGCGCCCTTTTTGGTAAATACAACTGATTTTTGGCGTTGCATAAATGCGGGATAAATTAGCGGTTTAAACCATTGAAAACGCGTTCAAAATTAAGCGAAATTATCCCATAATTCAGCAACGCCTGATTTTTTATTTTTTAATTGGTTGTGATGTTGGTGGAGCAATTCCTATTGGGTTTGATGTTGGTTGTGATGCCTGTGAAGATAGAATTTTTTTCACTTGCAGGTTATAAGTTTGCAAAATTGATTGAACCTCTTTCTGTTGATCTTGATTCAGATCCAAAGATTTTAAAACTATTCTGATTCTCTGACGGGATTGCAGTGCCGCCTTAAATTTAGTATCTTGGGAGGGGTTTAATAGAGCTTCAATATTCTTATCTCTTTGCTGGCGAGCCACTTGGATTTGTAGGCGCTGTTGCTGTGTGAGTTTGATTGGCTGGTGTGATGCAGCACTAGTCTGAGTTTTTAAGGCTGGTGTAGTAGCAGAATTTGAGCTTGGTGCTGCCAATACAGCTCCGTTTAAGATGGTAGCAAAAGCGAAGATAGTAGAAAAGACAGACAAGCGCTTTATACAATTAATGAGCATTTTAAAAGACTCCTCAACTCTTTAAGAAAATTGGACACATCGGCGAAAGCTAACCTTAATAACTAAGCCTGGTAGTGAACAAATATTACTATTGCATTTGCTTGTGGAGTTGTTGTGTAGTTATTATGAATTTGCTATGAATTTGGAGATATTCACAATTGATATATAACAATCCTATTTGATTCGGTGAATTACTCGTAGAGACTGGGGACTGGGGATGGTGGGGCCCCCTCTGGGGATAAGGGGTAATGGGGACTGGGAAGAAAGAATAAAGGTGTACCTAGCTTCACAAAAATCAAATATGAGTCCTATATTAAATTCATTTTTATATAAATATCATAGTATTGCAAATAGCTGGAATGTGGACATTACTCACAAACTACAAATAAGTATTTGAGTGAAATTTAAGCATTAATTACTTATATTGCTAAACAAGGTTTATAAGTAGCGATTATAAATAAATGGATTTCTCAGCAGGTATAATCGATAAATAAAATAAATAATCTTGACAATAATCCTCAGCTTTTTTAAAAAGTAGGTGCTTTCCAATGAGGATTTGTAAGACTTGTCAAAATATGATCTTCCCATTGCCCATTA
Organism: Nostoc sp. ChiQUE01b; assembly: GCF_034531255.1. Taxonomy (NCBI): domain Bacteria; kingdom Bacillati; phylum Cyanobacteriota; class Cyanophyceae; order Nostocales; family Nostocaceae; genus Nostoc; species Nostoc sp. ChiQUE01b. The sequence continues at coordinate 19,615 of NZ_JAVRBM010000063.1, forward strand.
ATTAACAAATAGTCTCTAGCGTATCCTTCAATGACAAAATCGAGTCTTTTGAGTACATTACCACTGCGCCGATTGTGAGGCATATAATTAGCCATGACTCGGTGAAAATTTAACTCTTGAAATAGATATTGAGTTGCAGATTTTAATCCCTCTGTCATATATCCTTTACCTTGTTGATTTTCAGCAAGGCTATATCCCACATAGCAAAAATGAGCAACTCCTCGGACAAAATTACTAAAATTGACCGTTCCAATAACTACGGTAGGATTTTTTTTGGTAAAAACAAATAGTTTTAACGATTGACCATTGATAAATTCTAGAAAACTATTCTCTATCTGATATTGCCAATATTCTTCAGTAAAAAAACCATCAGTCCAAAGAGGGTAAAATGGAGTGAGATAAGTTTTGTTATCAATAAAGTATTTGAGAATTTGGGGTATATCTTCATGGATCGCTGCTCGTAATAACAGGCGATCGCTTGCAATTATTGGCAGTTCTGATATCATAAATTACTTAATCAAGGGGATCTCTTCCCAGAACATTCTCTAAATGTTATAAATTCTCTCATAACCTGTGGTTTAGCAGCAGCAGTTAGATTAGCTGTATTATTATCAGGACTTACGCAAATGTCATAGTTTTTTCATAAAGATATATGTATGCCCAATGCCTTTACAAAAGATGGGGTGAGTATTTTTGCTCTTAATCTGCCATTCAACCAAAATCTTGATAAGCTGATGTCTAATATCTAGAGCGGAAGGATTGAGAGCCAATGGGTGATAAAGTACAGTGCGCGGCATAACTTCAATAAAATCGCTTTGCCTAAACGCTGTACCGCAGCAGATTCAAGCAAAAGACAGCTCAAGATTTAACCCAGTCTACAAGAAGGATAGTGATGTGGTGGGAATACGCTACGATTGGCAAGAATTAGAGATTAGGGCGATATACAATACGCCATTGCTAGAGCTTATTTATCAAGCTGCTAGCGTGCATCGCCAATATCATGACCCAACAAAAATACAAGTTTGCAAGCTCATATCTATCAAAACGGGGGGTTGTCCAGAGGATTGTAGCTACTGCGCCCAATCTTCTCGCTATAAAACAGAGGTAAAGGCGCAAGCACTTCTAGAAAAAGAAACGGTAGTTAACATCGCCCAAAAAGCTAAAGAAACTGGTGTTAGTCGCATTTGTATGGGTGCTGCTTGGCGCGAAGTGCGGGATAACTCACAATTTGAGGAAGTCCTGGAAATGGTCAAGGATGTGACTGCAATGGGTTTAGAAGTGTGCTGCACTCTAGGTATGTTGACGGCAAATCAAGCGAGGAAATTGGAAGAAGCGGGACTTTATGCCTACAACCATAACTTAGATACCTCACAGGAATATTACAGCACAATTATTACCACAAGGACATATAGCGATCGCTTGCACACAATTGAGAATGTCCGTCAGACAAATGTTACTGTCTGTTCCGGCGGTATCCTGGGCTTAGGCGAAACTGTCGATGACCGGGTTGGGATGTTACAAACTCTGGCAAACTTACATCCCCATCCAGAGTCTGTGCCAATTAATATTCTTTCCCAAGTACCGGGAACACCCTTAGAAAATCAGCCTGATGTTCCCATTTGGGATATTGTGCGGATGATTGCCACAGCCAGAATTTTAATGCCAGCTTCCGATGTGCGTCTTAGTGCCGGCAGGGCGAGACTTTCTCAAGTTGAACAAGCTTTCTGCTTTATGGCAGGAGCTAATTCTATCTTTTCCAGCGACGACAACAAGATGTTGACAGTGACAACTCCCTGTCCAGATTACGATACTGACCGAGAAATGCTGAATTTACTTGGTTTGGGAATGCGTCCGCCTTCCCAAAGACAAGAGAAGGTAGCAAGTCCGGCTGTTGTAGGATAAATGTCTGATTGTGGGATAGCTGAAAGGCTCATCCCACAATAAATAATTGGATATTTTTTTACTTGGAAGTCCCTAAGTACTGCATCTCATTAATTCGTAACGAATTAAATTTAGCAATACTAGGACTTACGCAAAAACCCTCTCAAACTCTCATTTCTCCGTGACCTCTGCGGCCTCTGTGGTTCGTTTTCCGTGACCTGTGCGTAAGTTTTAAATACGTTGCAATGCCAATGCATCGGGATACATTGTTAATGCGTTCCCTTGCAATGCCAATGCATCGGGATACATTGTTAATGCGTTCCCTTGCAATGCCAAT
>NZ_JAVRBM010000063.1:21932-54075 GCF_034531255.1 Nostoc sp. ChiQUE01b
GCATCGGAATACATTGTTAATGCGTTCGCCTGCATTAAATACGCTATGCTTTTACACAAAACTGTACTAAGCAGGTGTCAATAAAATTAGCTGCTGCTGAAGAAGGGTTCTTACCCCATCCAATCCCAATTGTACACTTGCTAAAATATCTGCCACTTTTGAATTAGCATCACATCTTTGCATAAACTCAAACTCTGCTACAGATAAATTAACAATTTGGTAATCGTAATTAAAGAAACATTGACTGGGAAATCCTTCAATACAAGGATTCAGTTCGGGAATCGCTGCTAGTAGAACATTATCCTCTGACCAGTCAGCTTTGATTAAAGGAGGACGACCGAGGAAAAACTCGTAATGAGTTACTTCTGGGTCTAATAATTCTATCAGGCGATAAAGCTGGCGATCGCTCAATTCTTTTGCCCGTTCTACTAACTCTGGTGCTTTACCTAAAAGTCTCTCCAAATCCCAGAAACTCGGATTCGAGAAACCAATAAATTCCAATCCCGCAGCATCAATTAATTCAAACAGCGTCTCAATGTTATAGTCAATTTCTTGAGGATGAACGTACATATCAGCAAAGTATTCATCCTTGTTGTTTTCTAGCGACCAACGTTGTTTATCGTATTTGACAATTCGGTTATTTTCTGGTAAAGAATTAAATATCTTTCGTCCGACTTGGACACCATCGCGGTAGTCGCCTTTTTTGTCACCTTGAATAAGTGCGATCGCTTTTTGCATAAGTTGAATTTCCCAGCGTCCCAACTCCCCATACACAAAAATGTGCATCAAGCCGCCTGGGGCTAACTTCTTCGCCAAAGCTTGAATACCGCGAATAGGATCGGGGGTATGATGCAAAACGCCAACACAGTTAATTAAATCAAACTCACCGGGCAACTGTTCGACGTCAAACAAACTGAGGTGATGAAATTCAACGCGGTTAGCCCCTGAACGCTGACAACGTTCTTTTGCTACGGCTAAAGCACCTGTACTAAGGTCAATTCCGACAACAGAAGCTTGAGGATTGAGGTGAACCAAGTACTCTGTACCCACACCAGTACCGCAACCTGCATCTAAAATCCGAATATCTTGCCTTTGGGGTTTTTGACCCGTGCAGAAATTATGAGCGGCTAGCCAATTCCAGCGCCAGTTGTAGCCTGGAGGTGGTTCATCCAACAGGGCTTCCGGCGGAAAGGGATATGTATTGTAGAGTTTGGCAACAGCAGCACTAACAGTTTGGGAATCGGACATGATCAGGAATAACGCAGCATTTCTGAGTTTAGCGGATAGTGGCTGATGAGAGCAAAGATTACTATTGCTTATTTACTGCTACTTATCCAACACCAAAGTCAGTAAATTCGCGTTTATAAGGAGCATGAAATCCTAATACAATATCTTCTTTAGGTACTCCAGCAGCAATTAATTCATTAGCGATACCGATTTCTGTACCATCTCTTTGTATCCAAATTTTTTTTTCTTTGATATCAACATGAATGATGACTCCATAAATTCTCCGTTGTTCTTTCCAGCCAATATTTAAGACTTGATAATGATGGCGTTCTGCGTCAAACAATAATTGAACCTCTGTGCCATTAGCTACGTCATTAGCGGAATGGTTGCTTAAAATATCTTGAATAATTTGAGAGTAATTTATTCCTTCCATAAAACAATGTCCTGACTTAAAGAATTAAATATTAAAAGTTTAATTTGATATTCTTTTAAAGAATCTTGAATAAATTTACGTGAGAAAAAGTCTTGGTATGTATCTTGGCTAATAGCTAGATATAGAATACGTTCTGGTTCTTCTTTTTTTAATGCTAGCCGATAATTCAAGGTTTGACCTAAAGCGAGATGAAATTCCGTTACTTCAGATGCACCTACAAAGGATTTAATTTCTACAGCTATTTTTTGACCTTGTTTTTGTGCTGCTAATAGTCTTTCTGCTCCTAAATCCACAAAAAATTCAATGTCATCAACTTTCAGATGCAGTGGATCATGGGTAATCATCCAACCATCTTTTTCTAAAGCAGTGCGAACAGATTGATGGAATATATCTTTAGAAGGCATAGGTATCGTAAAGTCTGGCAACAGCAGCGCTAAGGTTTGGAAGTCTGACATTTCAGGAGCAATATTGCAGCAATTCTGAGTTTAGCGAATGCGGAACACTTCAGGTATACAGATAATTGCGATCGCCATCAGCCCATATATTTTAAGCAGAGAAGTTGTTTCAGTAAAAACACTAGTGTTTAAGTATTTATTAGCTAATAAAATTTAATTGTAATTTTGTATAATAATTTACTTGATCAGGAGTATTTAATGGCTGTAGGAATGCCGGAATTCGTTGAAAATCCAGAAAATCGTTGCCCTGTAATTCTGTTACTCGATACTTCTGGCTCTATGTCAGGTCAGCCTATCCAAGAGTTAAATCAAGGACTTGCTGCTTTTAAAGCAGATGTACAAAAAGATTCACAAGCATCGCTAAGTGTAGAAGTGGCCATGATTACATTTGGCCCTATAGTTAAGCTGATACAAGACTTTGTGACGATTGACCAATTTACACCGCCTACATTGGAAGTAGATGGTGTTACCCCAATGGGTGGGGCGATTGAGTATGCTTTGGATTTTCTAGAAAACCGGAAACAGACTTATAAAGACAACGGTATTCTCTATTATCGCCCTTGGGTATTCTTGATTACAGACGGAGCGCCAACTGACTCCTGGGATTCAGCCGCGCAAAGATTGAGACAAGCAGAAGCACAAAGCGGACTATCATTTTTTGCGGTTGGTGTAAAGGATGCTGATACGAATATCCTCAAACAAATTTCTCCTCCTGAACGTCCACCAGTTAAGCTAAATGGCTTAGATTTTCGTGAGCTGTTTGTCTGGCTTTCTGCTTCAATCAAACGGGTTTCTAGTGGCAAAGTGGGGCAAGCTGTAGCTTTACCGGCTATGGGATGGGGTCAAATTACTAGTTAGAGGAAATTTTGTGGATTGGAAAGCTGTTACACGTTCTGAGATTGGAACAAGTCATCAAAAACAGGGGATAGGTTGTCAAGATTATGGGGATTATCGCATCTTTAAGGATGTGATTGTAGGCGCAGTTGCTGATGGTGCTGGTAGTGCTAAAAATTCTGATATTGGTTCTAAGTTGGCGGTAGAAACGGTACTTAAATGCTTTTTTGATATTAATGAATTTCCTCAGAAGCAAGCTTTTTCTCAACCACTGTCCAAAGAAGAAGCTCAGAAAGTGTTTGCTGAGATTGTGAACCAAGTTATTACAGAATTACATAATCAAGCAGACAAAGAAGATTATTCTGTCAATGATTTAGCTTGTACGTTATTATTTTTCATTGCAACTCCTGACTGGTTTGCAGCTATGCAAATCGGGGATGGATTTATTGTGGTGCGTTCTCAAGAGTCAGAATATAAACTGTTGTTTCAGCCAGATAAAGGTGAGTTTGCTAATGAAACAACTTTTATTACCTCAACAAATGCACTAGAAGAAATGCAGGTAGAGGTTATTTTCCAAAAACAAGAGTTTATTTGTGCTTCCACTGATGGACTAGAAAAAGTTGCAATTCGCTTGAGCGACTGGAAACCCTTCCCACCTTTTTTTAAACCTTTGGAGGAATACTTACACGAAGCTGTTAATCCAGAGGATGAAGATAAATATCTGACAGAATTCCTCAACTCGGAACGGCTAAATTCTCGCACTGACGATGATAAAACCCTACTTTTGTGCTTGTTTGATAGAGAGTAAAATTCGATGACAGTTCTCACCTGTGCCAGTACGGGTCAATCGATTACTTTGCTGGGTGAACCGCTCGCTAATAGTGGTGAAGGTAAAGTTTGGCGAACTAATCGCAATGGTTACTTAGCAAAAATTTACCACTCGCCAACTCCTGAGCATGTGCAAAAGTTGGCGGTGATGATAACGCACCGACCCAAAGAGCCAAATTCTCATCTCAATCATATTTCTTTTGCTTGGCCTAAGTCGGTACTGAAAGATGCTCAGGCTAATTGTGTGGGCTTTTTAATGCCGGAAATTAAAGAAGCAAAAGAACTTATTGATGTATACAATCCCAAGAAAAGAAAGGATTTGAAACTTAACGTTGATTGGCGTTTTTTCCACACAACAGCGTTGAATATCACCTCAATTATTGAAGCAATTCACATTTCTGGCTATGTTTTGGGTGACATCAAGCCGCAAAATATTCTTGTAAATGATCGCGCCTTACCTTCAATTATTGATACTGATTCTTTTCAGGTTCGGAATCCGAAAAATAATAAGGTTTATCGTTGTCTAGTTGGTACAGACGGCTTTACACCACCAGAACTGATTGATAAAGATTTTTCTAGCATTGATCAAACGGAAGTACACGATCGCTTCCGGTTAGCAGTCATTATCTATCAGTTGTTGTTTGGTGGCGAAAGTCCTTTTGCAGGAAAGTGGATAGGCGCGGGGGAAACTCCAGAAACTAATGAACTTATCCGCCGGGGTTTATGGCTGTATGCACCAAATAGTTTAATTCAACCTGTAGAAAGGACGATTCCTCTTGAGATTGTTCACCCAGAGGTTCAGCGATGTTTTCTCAGATGCTTTAACAATGGTTATAAAAATTCTAACTTGCGCCCAACTGCTGGGGATTGGGTAAAGGCGCTCAGACTTGCTGTTAATGAGTTAACTATCTGTGGAAAGGTAGACAGCCACTACTACAGCCGAACTTATGGTAAGTGTTATTGGTGCGATCGTTCTACAAAACTTGGTATTGATATATTTCCTATATTTCCTAAAAAACGTATCCTTTGTAAAGATGAAGATGCTGATGCTTATAACAACCGGGGATTTAGGCGCTATTTGGTGGGAGACACACAGGGGGCAATAAACGATTACAACCAAGCTTTGCGTATGAACCCTAATCATGCGATTGCTTACAATAACCGGGGGCTTGCACATTCTGCATTAGGAGACAAAGAGAGAGCAATAAACGATTGTAACGAAGCTTTGCGTATTGATCCCAACTTTACGCAAGCCTACATAAATCTGCTAATTATCCGTTATAAAATGATTGCTCTTATTTTAATAGGTTTAATAGCAGTTTCTTCACTTTCACTAATTATTTTTGCTAATAATTTGAATTCTGCAACAAATTCTAACCTTGATAAAGACTACGTGAACCGTTGTTCAGACCATGTGAACTTAAAAAATTATAGTGAGGCAATAGATGACTGTAACGAAGCAGTTAAGATAAATCCCAATAATGACGAAGCCTACTTTTTACGTTGTTCAGCCCATTTTCACCTGAAAGATTATAGTGAGGCAATAAATGACTGTAACGGAGCAGTTAAGATAAATCCCAATAATGACAAAGCCTACTTTGTCCGAGGTGCTAGTCATATTATGAATGGAAATAAGCCTCAAGGAATGGGAGATTTACGGAAAGCTATAAGTTTAGAAAACGAAGCAGCTAAGGAAATCCTCACAGATATTCAACAATAGTCAGATAATCAGTAATATAACCATGTATTATACAAAGTAGTGGAACAAATAGCCGCAGAACCAGGAACTAAAGTTTTTTATCTTGATGGTAAAAAAATTAATAGTAAAGAAACATTTTTAAGTAAAGCTGCTGAAGCAATGCAATTTCCTACATACTTTGGTGCTAACTGGGACGCTTTTGATGAATGTATCACTGATTTAACATGGTGTCCGGCTGAAAGATACGTAATATTGTATGATCATGCTGATATATTTGCTCAAGCTGAACCGACACAGTACCAAATAGCATTGGATATTTTAAATTCAGCTGTTCTCCTATCTTATGCGTTGCGTGACTAGTGGATGACTATTTTGAAATAACGACAGATGTCTGTATCTAATATCCAGATAATACTCACTCTGTCCCATTCTCCAAGTCCATTTGACTCCGTTCAGTTTCTATGTATTCCAGCACCTCAGCAAAAAGAGGGTTATCTTTGTGCATTCCTGCAAATTTCATCCAAGGATGTTCAGTTTGGGTAACCTCAATTTCTAAAGTTACTATTTCTGGTTCTCGTTCTTGTAAAATTTGAATTAGTTTTTCTAGTGCTTCTTCTTTAGTCATACCAGAGCTTTTAAAATCTGGCAAGCCTACCACTGTCGCAGTAACTCCGCCATTTTGTTGATTTTCAATCAGTACATCATAAGTTAACTTAGGTGCATTTGTCTGAGAGGTAGTTTTTACAGTTAAATTCATAATATTTTGAACCTGGAAGTTTTATATTAATTAAAACTGCTGAACTACTTACTGCTAACTTTTAGTTCGTAGTCAGGGCTTCATCTGTCAAATTAGCACTCTTCGTGCTTACTACAAACCTTTAATTATTTACACTTGCTTGGTTAATTTGTGCTTTTATTTTTATCATAATTGTCTTTTGCGATCGCACCAATGATTTACAATCAATCAGAGTTTAATTTACGCTGTGAGTGGGGTTCACAAGGAGTTGCTCAACTCGCTCCCATCAGTGATGTAATTGTGATAGTTGACGTTCTCTCTTTTTCTACCTGTGTAGAAATTGCTACCAACAACGGCGCGATAATTTTTCCCTACGCAATGAGAGATGAATCTGTTATAGATTATGCCAAATCAGTACAAGCAGAGTTAGCAAGTCATAGACAACGTTGGACTACAACTGGATATTCTCTCTCCCCAAAATCGGTGACTCAGATTCCTGCTGGAACCAGACTAGTTTTACCATCACCTAATGGTTCTTTTCTGACTTTACATACAGGAAATACACCAACTTTGGCTGGCTGCTTGCGAAATTGCCAAGCTGTGGCGCAGTTTGCTCAAAAGTATGGTGAAAAAATTGCTGTGATTCCTGCCAGTGAGAGGTGGAAAGATGATGGTAGCCTCCGCCCTGCATTTGAAGATTTAATTGGTGCTGGGGCAATTCTCAGTTATTTAAATGGCAGTCTATCACCAGAAGCCGAAGTTGCTGTGACAACATTTCAGGCTTTTCAGCAAGATTTATTGGGGTACTTGAAAAAATGCAGTTCGGGTAAAGAGTTGATTGAAAAAGGTTTTGAGTCAGATATTGAACTGTCTGCCGCTTACAACGTAAGTGGGTGCGTGCCTTTGTTTACTGAAAATGCTTATGTAAATTCCAGCAAACACAATTAATTAAACGTCGCACTGATTGGTTTGACAATATTTGGCATTATCTATAAACTCTTGCAATTTATTCAAGGGAATTATCTGCAATGATGACCCACCTTGTACCTCAGCAGCGATGTAAGCAAACTTTTGCCCACGATAAAATTGGTCACGCCCAACTTTGCTGACATAGCGAGACTTCTGAAAGTCATTGGCAATATTAGAATTATAAATATTTTGTAACAGTTTCACTGCATTGGCATTTTTTGTGGTGAATTTGAGGCGCTTATCACCACTAACGGTTATGCCTTCTTTAGTCACTGTCCCATTTTCAGAAGTGACATCAGCATAAAAGTATAAATTTCCCTTTGTACCCTCGTAACCGTGGGCTTCGCTGTTGTATCTCAAAGCTGGTAGTTGAAGTCTAGTCTTTGCCCACTTCACAACGGTATTGATGTTTTGCTCTGGAAGTGCATTTGCAGGAGTGACAGCTACAATAACTGCGATCGCAGATAGGGTAGCATTGAATAAATAGTTAAATTTACAACTTTTGTGCATAGTATTTCCCCTGCATATAAATACGGACTATTTGCAGATTAAAGCACCACAAATTAAGAATTCATTACCGTGCAGTGTCAGTTGCAAATATGAGTTTTTTAGTAGCAAAAACAACTTAACATCGACTAATAACCACTGTCCAGTGACTAAGTACAACATTTATTAATTAGTAGTAAATTCTCTGCGTACCTCTGTACCCCTTTGTGTTTAAATAAAAAAGACAGTTCCCAACTTACTACTTAGTTACAAAACTTAGACTTAATTTCAGACAAACTGGAGTATGCACTTTTAAGACTAGAGACATTTAAGATACAGGTTCTACATACTTCTTAATAAATCCGCCTTGAGAACGCAAAACGTTCTAATCTAAAAGCTAACTGGGTTAATTTACTGGCAGTTTTGCAGGCAATACTCTCAAGCTCATAAAGCACAGACACACCGATGTGTCAAGCCTCAAAGCGATCCAGACTTAACATATAAACGCTTATGATGGGAGTTTTACAAATCCGATGAGTGTTAAGGCGAGTGGTGGAAGCTCGGTTGCGCGTCCGCAACTATATCAAACCCTAACTGTATCCACAATTACCCAAGCGGAGCAGCAAGACCGCTTCTTGGGAAATGGTGAACTAGATGAACTGGCAAGCTATTTTGTATCTGGTGCAAAGCGTCTAGAAATTTCTCAGACGCTGACAGACAATGCCGAGATTATTGTGTCTCGAGCTGCCAACCGGATTTTTGTTGGTGGTTCGCCAATGGCTTTTTTAGAAAAGCCCAGAGAAATAGAAATAGTACCTGTTAGTGCTGGTGCTAACGCTCAACAAGGGATGCAACTAGGAACCGTAACCTACGTTGAAAGTCGTGGTGGGTTCCTAGAAAATTTACGCTCAATATTTAACTCATCCCCCAGCGGCCCTACACCTCCAGGTTTCAGACCAATTAACATTGCTCGATATGGCCCAAGCAACATGGCCAAGAGCTTGCGGGATTTATCCTGGTTCTTGCGCTACGCTACTTATGCGATCGTTGCTGGCGACCCCAACATCATAGCGGTGAATACAAGGGGTTTGCGGGAAATCATTGAAAATGCCTGTTCTGGTGAAGCAACGCTAGTAGCTTTGCAGGAAATCAAAGCCGGGGCACTTTCATTTTTCCGCAACGATGCTGAGGCTACAGAAATTGTGTCTCAGTACATGGATGTTTTGTTAACAGAATTCAAAGCAGCCACACCTTCAAACAAATTACGCCAACGTCCCTCTAGCGATCAGCAAGGGTTAGAACTGCCGCAAATTTACTTTAATGCAGCAGAACGGCGTCCCAAGTTTGTGATGAAGACTGGGTTATCAAGTAGCGAAAAAAATGAGGTAGTCAAAGCGGCCTATCGGCAAATCTTTGAGCGCGACATTACCCGTGCTTATAGCTTATCCATATCTGACCTGGAATCCAAGGTAAAGAATGGTGACATCTCTGTGAAAGAGTTTGTCCGTCGTTTAGCTAAATCTCCCCTTTACCAAAAACAGTTTTACCAGCCTTTTATTAACAGCCGAGTCATCGAACTAGCTTTCCGTCACATTCTGGGACGGGGACCAAGTAGCCGCGAAGAAGTACAAAAATATTTCTCGATTATTTCTATCGGTGGTCTGGCAGCTTTAGTAGATGCCTTAGTAGATTCTGCTGAATACAGCGACTATTTTGGTGAAGAGACAGTACCTTACCTCCGGGGTCTGGGTCAAGAAGCCCAAGAATGTCGTAACTGGGGGCCGCAACAAGACCTGTTTAACTACAGTGCGCCTTTCCGCAAGATACCTCAGTTCATCACCACATTTGCGGCTTATGAGCAACCGCTACCAGATCAACATCCCTACGGTTCTGGTAACGACCCCTTGGAAATTCAGTTTGGGGCGATTTTCCCGAAAGAAACTCGCAACCCCAGTACCAGTCCGGCTCCTTTTAGTAAGGATACCAAACGCATCCTGATTCACCAAGGAGCAGGGATTAATAACCAAAATAGTAATCCCAAAGCGCGGGGTGAAGCTCCTGGTACCCTTGGTCCCAAGGTGTTCAAATTAGACCAACTGCCTGGTACTAGAGGTAAAAAGGCTCCTAAAAGTTCTAGCATCAGATACTCCGAAAGCTCTACACAAGCAGTAATTAGAGCTGCTTACCTGCAAGTTTTCGGTCGCGATGTCTACGAAGGTCAGCGCCCGAAGGTATTAGAAATCAAGCTGGAAAACGGCGACATCTCGGTACGCGAGTTTATCCGTGCTTTAGCTAAGTCGGATGTATTCCGCAATCTGTACTGGTCATCGCTGTATGTTTGTAAAGCGATCGAGTATATTCACCGCCGCTTGTTGGGTCGTCCGACTTATGGTCGTCAAGAAATCAACAAGTACTTTGATATCGCTGCTAAACAAGGCTTTTACGCGGTGGTTGATGCCATTATTAACAGCGTAGAATACAGCGAAGCCTTTGGTGAAGATACAATTCCTTACGAACGGTATCTGACTCCTGGTGGTGTAGCAGGGCGACAATTACGCGTTGGTAGCATTCGTGATGATATTGCCGCGAAAGTCCAGAAGGAAGTAACACCAAGCTTTGTGACACTGGGTACTGTAACAGAAAATCGGTCAGAACCAGATATTCAGTTCCGTATTAACCAAGGTGTCAGCAAGCAACGGGAACAGACCAAAATCTTCAAATTGGTTGCGAATACTACTGACAAGGTTGCAGTAAAAACTTTGATTAGCGCTGCCTATCGTCAGATTTTTGAGCGGGATATTGCACCCTACATCGCCAAAAACGAATTTACCAAATGGGAAAGCAAGCTGGGGAATGGCGAAATTAGTGTGAAGGAATTTATTGAAGGTTTGGGTTACTCTAACCTTTACCTGAAAGAGTTCTACACACCTTACCCCAACACCAAAGTGATTGAGTTGGGAACCAAACACTTCTTGGGACGTGCGCCACTAGACCAAGCAGAAATCCGCAAATATAACCAGATTTTGGCTACTCAAGGTATTCGTGCCTTTATTGGTGCTTTGGTAGATAGTGTGGAATATAACCAGGTGTTTGGTGAAGATACGGTGCCTTACCGTCGCTTCCCGACCCTGCCAGCGGCAAACTTCCCGAATACAGAGAAGCTTTACAACCAGCTGACCAAGCAAAACGATGACGTGGTTGTACCTAGCTTTAAGCCAGTACAAGCCCGTGTCGGAGTTAGTAACGATACACAGCTTTTGGTACAGGCGATCGCAGATATCGCATCACAAACAAATGGTCAGCCATCCTTTGCGGAACTGGGTCGTTCCTACAACGATGCTAGCGGACAAACTGTGGAAATGGGTGTGCGTAAACATGCACGCATTTACCGTCTAACAGAAAACACCAATCAAGACGAAAAACAACAGGCAATCAACGCCATTTATCGTCAAGTATTGGATGTATTTAGCGGTGAATTGCCCGATCATTTCCGTCGCACTGATTTAGATAACAAACTCCAAAATGGTGAAATTTCCGTGCGGGAGTTTGTGCGTGAACTAGCTAGTTCCCAAATCTATCGCCAGCGCTTCTTATCACCTTATCCTCATACCAAGGTCATTGAGTTCCTCTTCCGTCATCTGTTGGGGCGTACACCCGCAACTCAGGAAGAAATTGGCCAATATAACAAGCTGCTAGCCGATAGTGGATTGTCAGCTGTTGTAAAAGCAATAGTCGAAAGTCCAGAATATAACCGCTACTTCGGTGAAGATGTTGTACCTTACAACCGCTTCCCATCTTTGCCAGCAGGTAACTACCTCGGCAGTGTACAGGCGGGTGATTAGGGACTAGGGACTGGGGACTGGGGACTGGGGATTAGAAACTTAATTTTCTTTCCAATACCCAATGCCCAATCCCCAATCCCCATTCGTAACCTTTCGTAATACCGCTCTCAGATTGCAGTAAAAACAGTAAATTCTGAAAAGCAATATTACAAAGTATTAAGAGCAGTCATAAATGCTCAACAGAATGCCGGAAAATGTTTTGCGGAAGGTAGCTGAGTTTAAAAGCTTGTGTACTTATGTTGACTCAAGCAAACTCGTAATTTATTAGCCGTAGCAGTTATAAAACTGTTGTGTCTAAAACGACGAGAAAATAAACTCAGTCAACCAAATCAAAGTTGCACCAGTTTAATCAAATCCTGGTTTCATTCGTATTGGAGGAATCCATTAATGAGTATCGTCACGAAAGCGATCGTGAATGCTGACGCAGAAGCACGCTACCTCAGCCCTGGTGAATTGGATCGGATCAAATCCTTTGTTGCAGCTGGTGAGCGCCGCCTGCGGATTGCTCAAGTTTTGACAGACAATCGCGAACGGTTAATTAAAGGAGCTGGCGATCAACTGTTCCAAAAGCGTCCTGATGTTGTGTCTCCTGGTGGTAACGCTTACGGTCAAGAATTGACTGCTACTTGTCTGCGTGACCTAGATTATTACCTCCGCCTCGTTACTTACGGTATCGTTGCTGGTGATGTCACCCCCATCGAAGAAATTGGTGTTATTGGTGCCCGTGAACTATACAAGTCCTTGGGAACTCCTATCGATGGTGTTGCTGAAGGTATCCGCGGGCTGAAGAATGGCTCTGCGTCACTGCTCTCTGGTGATGAAGCTAGTGAAGCTGCTGGCTACTTCGACTACCTAGTTGGTGCCCTTCTAGGATAGGGTAAAGCTGTTTACCTACTTAAACAGAAGTATTGCAATACGGTTGGAAATAAGGAATTAACAACATGGCTCAAGACGCAATTACCGCTGTCATTAACTCCGCAGACGTTCAAGGTAAATATCTAGACTCTTCTGCTTTAGAAAAGCTGAAAGGCTACTTCTCCACTGGCGAACTGCGGGTACGTGCTGCTAGCACCATCAGCGCTAACGCTGCTGCGATCGTCAAAGAAGCTGTAGCAAAATCTTTGCTTTACTCTGACATCACCCGTCCCGGCGGCAATATGTACACCACCCGCCGCTACGCTGCTTGCATTCGTGATTTGGACTATTACCTTCGCTATGCCACCTACGCTATGTTAGCTGGCGATCCTTCCATCCTAGATGAGCGTGTGCTCAATGGCTTGAAAGAAACCTATAACTCCTTAGGTGTTCCCGTCGGTGCTACCGTACAAGCTATCCAAGCAATCAAGGAAGTAACTGCCAGTTTGGTAGGTTCTGATGCTGGTAAGGAAATGGGCGTTTACTTAGACTATATCTCCTCTGGCTTAAGCTAAGAACTAGTTTGCGCTTAAGAATTTAGGTGCGGCTTTATTAAGGTCTGGAAATCAACTGTGAGTGCTAGAACGTTATATTGCTTATCTTGGTAAATTATCAGTGATGAGTGTTGGTGGTCTAGTATTGATGTTTGATTTCCAGCCTTTGAATGATTAAAAGATTTGCACTCAAGATTTTGAGATAAAAAAGTTTTCGCAAAGTATACAGGAGATTTTCAAGATATGTCCCGTTTGTTTAAAATTACTGCTCTAGTTCCCAGCCAAACCCGAATTCGTACTCAACGCGAACTGCAAAATACTTACTTCACTAAGCTAGTTCCTTATGAGAACTGGTTCCGCGAACAGCAACGCATTCAAAAAGCAGGTGGCACAATTATCAAGGTGGAACTAGCAACTGGCAAGCAAGGCGCTAATACTGGCTTGTTGTAATTCTGTAAATAGAATATTATTTTAGGGAATTGGATAAGAGGTCGAGTAAGACCTCTTTTTTATGGCTGAGATTTTTGCAAATCAAAAGTTAAACATATTTAAAAGGCGATAACCTCGAGTGTAAAGTGGAACTGGAGCGTCAGCGTTCTGTCTATTCTTAGTCTGTTCAACAGTTTCATCAAACACAATTAGCGTTTCTTTCCCAACTTTCAGCCAGTCTTGATATGGCACGCTCATATCTTCTTCAATACCACCAATATTAGGTGCGACCATTGCCCGGTAAGCTTCATTAAATTTCCTGCGAAACCGGAAATCTACTGAAATTCTTAGACCTTCTGCTTTCCTTCTTACTGTTTGATGCAATCCACGGGCATCATTAAAGTACATTGTGCCGTGTTGTAGTTGTGCTTCTGTGTAGGAGACAACCATCGGAATATCCCGACCTTCATCGAAGTCTGACATCACTTGCATAGACTGTAATTCCATTTCACGGGGCATTTCACCTGCTTCGATGGTGATATTATCGATGTCGCCAAATAATGGCAGAACCACTACAGTTGCATCAGCAGCAACACCCGCCCAGACATCGCTATGGCACTTTGAGCTAGCGAAGGGCAAACCCAACTTCTTGGCGTCAGTCTGGCCGTAGACCATACGGAGATTTACTGGTAAATCCACTGCATCAATCAGGTCATTTGCTCCTAGTTGGTAGAAAGCCTCTGCGACGCTTTTTTGAAAAAGGTTAAATGCCAGAGTATGTTCTCGCTTGGGCATTAAAAGACCAGTGCCGGTGTAGTTGGGCAAATTACTTCTTGCTTCCAGCAGTCGTTCAAGCATTTCAGCTTCCGAAAGAATGATGGGACTATTCAGACACGCTGAAATATAACCAGCAGCAGCAATTCGGATTTGTTGGAATAATTCAGGCTTTAATGTGTGTTCAAACAGTAGTCGGTACTGTCGCCTTGTAGCAATTTTATCGGCAAGCTCATCAAAGAGGCGATCGCCAAGCTCAGAAAATGCGTAGGCGTAGCCCGTCGTAGACATCGCACGCTCATATTGTAAGCGATCGCGCACTGGTGATTCTGCTAACAGTTCTTCTAACATCATTTCTTCCAACGTTATTCTAAATCGGCTAAATAACTCATACATTCAAAGCCATTCCGTTTTCAAAACGAATCTGGCTATTACAAATTAACAATATTTTTCTCTTGATACTTCGTAAAATATACTGTTTTATTTTTCTTAATTCTCTTAATTAAAATAATTAATTTTAACTTTATTAGTAAAGCTCAGATGAAGTTAGAGCTTAAAAACCAAAATTTCTATATATGAAGCTGCTGTTAGCTAAGTAACAATTCAAGTTGATGAAGTTAAATCTAACTTAGCTACTTATATTTAAAGAAACTAACAAGATAATCATATTTAAGGTAGTTTTTACTAGGAAAGTAATAGTTTTTAAATGCAAAAATCATCAACAAACTAAAATCAGTAAAATCAACATTCTCAGCGAAGCATATTAATTGTTAAAACATCTACATCAGCTATTTTAGTCTTGCCAGACTAAATTGATGAAGACAAGCATAAATTAAGTATAGATAAACACTTAAAATTGTCAAATGTGAATCATAAAAACTCAACTAAAAACTTATATAATCGCACAGCATCAGAATGGATTAGAGGAGAACCTACTTCTTTATCAGACTTTACAGCACGCCCTTTTGTACTAGAGCTTTGTGAGCCTGTTACTGGGTTGCGAGTACTTGATATAGGTTGTGGAGAAGGTTATTGCAGTCGAGAATTATGCCGACGTGGCGCTGCATGGGTGCACGGAATAGACCTTTCCGAAAGCATGATTGCAGCAGCAAAATTGCAAGAAGTAGAAGATGCGTTGGGTATTAGCTATGAAGTAGGATGTGCTACCAATCTCAAGCAGTTTGATGATGGCGAAATTGACTTAGTTGTTGCAGTGTTTCTATTTAACTATTTGACAATTGCTCAGACTCAAGAATGTATGGCAGAAGTTGCACGCATTCTTCGTCCAGGCGGTCGATTTGTATTCAGCGTTCCCCATCCATCTTTTCCATATATGCGGGAGGCGGCATATCCGTTTTATTTTCAAGTTGAAGGTACAGGCTACTTCAGCAAGCGAGATCAGCAGTTTCCTGGTCGTATTTGGAAACGAGATGGTTCTTGGCTAAATGTGCAATTGATTCATAAAACTCTTGAGGATTACTTTAATGCTCTTAAAATTGCTGGCTTCAATACGATGCCAATTTTACAGGAATTGCGTGTGACTCCAGAACATATCGCAATAGATGAATCATTTTTTAGCCCCTTACTTGACCAACCCCTTCATCTAGCCCTACAAATATCACGATGACACAAACATCTTCTTTAGTGAGAAATTCCTTCCGTGAAATAACGGTTAATCATCCTCTATGGAATCATGAGTTTCTAATCCGCTGTCAGACTGGAAATTTATTTTTACCAGACGTACAGGTACTAGCTGTCCAGATGTACAAATTCTCCAAAGAATTTAATCGTATTTTAGCTAGCATCTTGTCTTGCTGCCAAGATGAAGCTAGTCAGTTAGTCATCTTGGAAAATCTATTTGACGAAATGGGACAGGGAGATATAAGTCAGTCTCACCCAGAATTATTTCGTCAATTTACCCGCGCACTTGGTATCCATGACGAAACTCTGGCATCACTACCCACTGCACCTGAAACTCGCGCCCTTATTGAAACCTACTTGCAGATGCCACATAAGTACGGCTATTTAGCTGCGCTCGGTGCCGTCTGTTATGCTTCTGAAGGAATTGTTAGCTCGCTGTACACGCAACTATACAAAGGAATTGTTGGCGCTACTCCTTTACCCAAAGAATCGCTGATCTTTTTTGAAGTCCATATTGATGTGGATGATAGTCATGCAGCGAAGCTAGCAGCAGTGATTGAGCCTCAGATTACCATGAATGAAGAAGATATCAAGATAAAGCTGGCTATTTCAGAAGCTATGGATGCCCGTCTCCAATTTTTTAACGGTATTCAGCGTCAAATCTCTAAATATAGCTTTTATCCTGAGTCATGGCTGCCTTTTGATGAATCCCTGTAGTTAGTCAAGCTGAAATTGATGGGTAAAGAAGTTCGTAGTAAGGACTAAAGTCCTTACTACAAACCCTCAAAACTAGCTGGGTAAAAGGAATAAGTGAAAATACGGTTGTAATAGTGACTATTTATAGCATTAAAATGCGAACAGTTTTCCCTACTTTTTTCGATTTTTAAAGCTGTAATAAAACATTTTCAGATTTGATTACAGAAAGTTTTCTCATTTAAATAAGCCTTTTAAGAAATTAGTTGTCGGGTCTTAGGCAAATTCACAAAGTAAAATTAGGTACAGCAAGAGGAGGCTTTCATGTACGGATTAGTGAACAAGGCGATTCAAGACATGGTGTGCAGTCGCTTTGACGAAGATACTTGGAAAAAAATCAAGCACAAAGCAGAGGTGGATGTAGATGTTTTTCTCAGTATGGAAGGCTATCCCGATGACATCACCCACAAGCTGGTAAAAGCTGCTAGTGCCATTCTCGGTTTATCTTCCTCAGAGATTATGCAAGCCTTTGGGGAATTTTGGGTTCAGTACACTGCCGAAGAAGGCTATGGCGAAATGATGGATATGAGTGGAGATGCACTCCCTGAGTTTTTAGAAAACCTTGATAATCTTCATGCTCGTGTGGGAGTCAGCTTTCCTAAACTCCAACCCCCATCATTTGAGTGTACTGATATAGAAGAAAATTCTCTGAGCTTACATTATCGCTCTGATAGAGAAGGGTTAACGCCAATGATTCTTGGACTAGTCAAGGGATTAGGAACCAAGTTTGATACACAAGTTCATATTACCCAAACCCAAAGTCGAGATGAGGGTGCTGAACATGATGAATTTTTAGTGATTTATAAACCAAATTGAGAGCAGTAGCATGGCTCCTCCTCACCTTACACTTTCGCCAGAGTTGCTGGCGAAAGCTTTTCCTTTCCACTTTGCCTTTAACTGTAATCGGGAAATTGTACAAGCTGGTGATGTCTACGGGCGCATTTGTCCTGAACCATTAGTTGGTAAATTGATTGAGCAGTATTTCCAGATTAATCGTCCAAAAATTCTGGTCGATTTTGATGCGATTAGTAAACAATCTCGTGCTTTGTTTATATTAGAGTTTCTCCATAATGGAATGCATCTCAAGGGTCAGATGATGTATCAACCAGAGGAGGAGGTGATATTTTTTTTAGGTTCTCCCTGGATTACAGATACAACTAGCCTGGCTCCTCTGGGTATAAAACTCAAAGACTTTGCAATTCACGACCCTATTGTTGATTTCCTGTTTTTACTACAATCTCAGAATACTGCTTTGGCTGATGCTAAAAAGTTAACAAGTGAACTGAAACAGCAAAGAGCACAACTACGAAGCGCGCTACAAATCAAAGAGAATTTGGCTGAAATTGCTGAGGCTCAGTCTAAAAAATTGGAAAAATCCCTCCGGGAGCTACAACAAACTCAAGCTCAATTAGTCCAAGCTGAGAAAATGTCCAGTCTGGGTCAGTTAGTAGCAGGAGTTGCTCACGAAATAAACAATCCTGTTAATTTTATTTACGGAAATTTGAAATATGCAAAGGATTATACGCAGTGTTTGCTGAATCTTGTGTATCTTTACCAGCAATTTTATGCCAATCCTGTGTCAGAAGTTCAAGAATACATTAAAGAAATTGAGTTAGATTTTTTACTAGATGATTTGCCCAAAATCCTAAATTCGATGCAAGTAGGAGCAGAACGAATTTCTGAAATTGTCTTGTCTTTGCGGAATTTTTCTCGTCTTGATGAAGCGGAGAAGAAAAGAGTTGATATTCACCAGGGACTGGATAGTACTTTGCTGATTTTACAAAATCGGTTCAAAGATAGTGTCGATCATCCTGGGATCAAAGTAGTGAAAAATTATGGAGACTTACCTTTAGTAGATTGCTACGCTGGTCAACTCAATCAAGTATTCATGAATATTATCAGTAATGCAATCGATGCGCTCGATAACTATGATAGTAAACGCGCGATCGCAGAAATTCATGCTAATCCTAATACAATTACAATTACTACGGAAATCATCGAAACGAACTGTGTAATCCGAATTGCCGATAATGGTTCAGGAATGACAGAAGCAGTTAAGGAACGACTGTTTGATCCATTTTTCACAACTAAGCCAGTTGGTAAGGGTACAGGATTAGGTTTATCAATTAGCTATCAGATTGTAGTTGAAAAACATGGGGGAACACTGAGATGTGTATCAGAACCTGGGCAAGGAACTGAGTTTTGGATTGAAATTCCCCTATCTATGAACAAACAAGCACTTAAACCAATTCGCAATTCGCAATTCGCAATTCGCAATTACGTGTTGTAACGGGGATTTAGACCCCGCCACAACACTTGCGGCTTGATAGAAGCCGGGGATTTAAACCCCTACACTTTGTTAATTGCATGAAATCATTAAGTTTAATTAAATAAATACTTTAACTCAATTTTCGAGCGATCGCTCTTAACTATATCAATATTAACTCTTGAGTATAAAATGCTACTTTTTTAACTGCGGAGTACAGATTGCAATTTGTCAGAAATATTGAACTAGTGGTGTATTGAAGTTGACAACTCTAAGATTTATGGTTGTAAAGCCTACTTATGAGTTATAAGTTATGATTTATGAGTTTTATTTTTAACTCCTAATTTCTAACTTTTTACCTGTACTGATCGTGAATCTACGCCACCTGATTCCAATTTTTGATAGTTCAGTCTCCAACTGGGCATTAGAAGCGCGGTTGTTGCGCTGGTTAACGTTGATTTGGCTGTTCGTCGGCTTGATCATGCTATTTTCAGCATCATATCCTGTCGCTGATGCCCGTCAGAATGATGGGTTGTACTACTTTAAACGTCAACTGCTTTGGGTCTTAGTTTCGTTAATCGGATTCAATATTATTGCTAATTCGCCGTTGCAGAAAATTTTGGGACTATCCCATTGGTTTTTGTTGCTGTTTTTGGGGTTAATTTTTGTCACACTGATCCCAGGATTGGGAAAAAAGGCTTTTGATGCAGCGCGTTGGATTGCGATTGGGCCAATTCCGATTCAACCTTCAGAATTAATTAAACCCTTTTTGGTGTTGCAAAGTGCGCGGCTTTTTGGTCAGTGGGAACGAATTAGTTGGCGGGTTCGCTTCGCTTGGTTAGGTGTTTTTGGTCTGGTACTTTTAGGAATTCTTGCCCAGCCTAACTTGAGTACAACGGCACTTTGCGGCATGACTATCTGGCTAATTGCTTTAGCAGCTGGCTTACCTTACAAGTACCTGGGAGGAACAGCAATTGGTGGAGTAATGTTGGCACTACTCAGTATTAGTATTAAAGAGTATCAGCGTAAGCGGGTGATGTCATTCCTCAATCCTTGGGCGGATGCTACAGGAGATGGCTACCAGTTGGTGCAAAGTTTACTAGCTGTGGGTTCTGGTAAAACTTGGGGAGCTGGATATGGGCTTTCTCAACAAAAGCTGTTTTATTTACCAATTCAAGATACCGATTTTATTTTTGCGGTGTTCGCCGAAGAGTTTGGCTTTGTTGGCAGTATGGTGTTGTTAATACTTTTAGCTACATTCGCCACTCTCGGATTAGTTGTGGCGCTGAAGGCTAAAAATATAGTACATCGATTGGTAGCGATCGGTGTGACGACTTTAATGGTAGGACAATCATTGCTCCACATCGGTGTTGCTACAGGTTCTCTACCAACTACTGGCTTACCTTTGCCCATGTTTAGTTATGGTGGTAATTCTATGATTGCCAGTTTAATAGCTGCTGGGTTGTTGATTCGGGTAGCACGTGAGAGTAGTGAAGCGGAAGTAGTACCGTTGCGGAAACCTCTGCTTGAAAATGGGCGCAGACGCCGAGCTTTTCATAAAACCAGGAATTGAGCTAGCAAAAGCTACGATAGACAAAGTTTTACGCTCTTTGCAGGAATTGAATAGATTATGGAAGACTTAAAACAAGCAATAATCAGCTACTCTAGCACAGACCTCGAACAGCGCAAACATTGGTATTCTTCAGCAGCAGAAGCTTACAATCAGGCAAGACCACGCTATCCTCAAGATTTGATTCGCCAAGTTGTGGAACTTGCTCAACTCTCCACTAACTCAAAAATTCTGGAAGTGGGATGTGGCCCTGGAACTGCAACAGTAGGCATCGCTCAATTGGGTTGTCCTATAATCTGCTTAGAACCCAATCCAGATTTTTTCAGGTTAGCTCAACAAAATTGTCAACCCTATTCCAATGTAGAGATTGAGAACACATCCTTTGAAGAGTGGAAACTCAAGCCACTTGAATTTGATGCCGTTGTAGCAGCGAGTTCTTTTCATTGGATATCACCAGAAGTTGGATATCCAAAAGCAGCAAATGCCCTAAAACAGAATGGCTATCTGATTTTATTGTGGAATAAGGAACTTCAACCCAGCTACGAAGTGTACCAAAGTTTATCACAAGTCTATCAATTACATACTCCATCTCTTGACCGATATGAAGACCAAAAAACTCAAGAATATATCTTGAGACAATTAGGAAATATGGCCATTGATTCAGGGCAATTTAAAGACTTGATATCTGGACAAGTTATATCAGAAATAACCTACACTATCGATGAATATTTAACACTTTTGAACACTTACTCGCCATACATAAAATTAGATCCAGAAACTAAAGAGTCTTTATTTTTGGGATTGAGGCGTTGCATAGAAGATGATTTTGGAGGCAGTCTGCAACTTTCATATATCTCTGCTTTTCACATCGCCCAAAAAGTTACCTCTGAGGTAAGGGAGTCTTAAATGAGCTATTGCTAGGTGGTAGAGTAGGTGGAATTGGGTTAATGCCAGGTATAGGAGTAGGCTCTACTTTTTTGAGCACTGTGATTGCAAATCCTCTTTGCTGGGGTTGTTGCTTACCAGATATATCATTGACTAGCAGTCCGATTTGAGGGGGAAAGGCTTGATTGACTGGAAACTTGGTTGAACCAACTGCTGGAACGTCATTGCCGTATGGTAGAAGTTTAACCTGAATATTTTCTCCCTCTACTCTCCAACTCAGAATAGCAGATGTCCCTTCATTGAGAACCAAATTTGGTTGCTCACTACCATTGATTTTGAAATAGACAATCTTAAATGGTTTGGGTAATATTGAAATTTTTGATTCAGCTTTTTTAGAACTAATTTTGTCACTTCCATTGTTAGAAATAGCTTTGATTTCAAATGCAAAATTTCCCACTTTATTTGCTACTAAAGGGATATTTTTACATTGCAGTTGTTGATTTTGTTGTGTACATAGTTTTTTAAGTTTAGGGTCTGTAATATTGCCTTGATTAAATTTGTAGGTAACTGGTTCACCATAAGATGTACCATCATCGGCATTGCCAACAATCTGAAGTTGTGATAGCAATAATGGACGTGCAATTGTCCAACTCAAAAGAATATTTTCACCTTTTGTATACTGTGCTTTATCTAACTGAAAATCAATTAGTGATGCAATTGGTTTTTCTGCAATTTCTACTTGGGTAGTTTGCGTGGCTACTTGGTTATTTCGGGAAAATATTTGTATACCATTGCGATAAAAGGCTTGTAACTCAAAAGTGTAATTCCCTTTTGTTTTCACTCCAGTTTTAACGTTGCTACAAATTAGCTCTTGTTTATCTTGCACCTGACAAGGAGGTATTTCATTAGCGCTTCCTTTACCCAGTGTTTCAGGAATGTCATTGCTAAAGTCATAAGTAATAGGTTGAATAGGTTGGGAACCTTTAGCCGTCAAAACTAACTTTGTTAACTGTTTATAGTGGTGAATTTCCCAGTTTAAAGCTACCTCATCACCTTCAGTAATTTGAGAGTCATTTGCACTAAAATTTTCTAATCTCAAAGGTTCGGGGTTTAAAATTCGCCAAATGATAAATCCTATTCCTCCCAATAACCCCAAAATTGCCAAAATTAACAGAAGAAATTGCCACCAAGGACGGGGTTTCCATACCAAAGTTCCTTGAGGCAGCGTGTTCGGTAGGGGTAAATTTTGTTGGTCTTTGATGTTGAGTTGAAAGTTGACCACTAGCCCTGCACCAAACCACGGTCGTCGCCACCAAGGTTTGGGTTTGACCGTCAAATTGGCTACAGCACTTCTATTAGGTAATAATCTTACTTCAGTGGGATCAAATTTGTAAGTATATAGTTCTTCCTCGTCTCGACTTTTTAAGCTTAATATCAGTTCGCGGACAATATTGCCCTGGTTAGCTAGTGATAATTCGTACTTGCCAAGACTACGGCTAACTTGTGCCAAAATGGTATTAAGTTCTATATTTAAGCGATAATTTGTCGGAATTTGGATATACACCAAATCCAGCAGTACTAAGTCTGGAGAGTTTTCTGAATACAAGCGGATTGTCGGCGAATAGCTTCCCGCAAGGGTATCCCCAGGTGGGTGAAATTTCAATAATATTTGACCTTGAGTACCAGGGTTGAGTTCTAGTGCAGTCACGTCAGACACTAATCCTGGCCCCTCAAATCCAGTTGCAGGATAATTAATTGTGAACCAGTCATCGTCTAAATCTGGACAACTCAAGCGGAATCTGTCTACGAGATAAGAGCGATTGTCAACTATTACCTCCACTTGCAGAGGTTCACTAGGATTGAAAATTAACGGTTTGTTGGGGTTAGTGTTAGGTCTAATGGAAAATGTCGGATCGTTTACCCGAATTGCGGTCTGTTCTTTTAGCAGAACTTTTATTTGGTTTGGGAAGGTTATAGGAGTATCTTGGGGATAATGTTGAGGTGAATCTACGACTAGTGTATAGTCATAGGTTCCGGGGAGAGCATTGGCGGCGATTTGAAACTCAAATTTTACTTCGTCGCTATTTTGCCCTGGAGCTAATGCTAAACTTTCTCTAGGAGAACTAGACCAGCCTGTTAAATTTTGAAATACTTCGTCAAAAACAAAATATAAGTCAATAACCGCACTTTGATCTCCCTGATTGATTACAACAACATAGAGTTCAATGGTATCTCCTGGCATCCCAAATTGAATTCCAGGTGGGTTGATAATAACTTGCAATGGATTGAATTTAGCTTGCATATCATCGACTTCCTTATTTGATGCGGTGTAGTTTGACTTGAAAATCTTCACCACCACTCACAATCATGGTTCCTTGATTGGTTTTCAAGTCGATACTATTGATTTTTTTAGAGCTTTGGTAAATTGTTTTACCTTCTGCTGCTCTTGTTTTGTCAAGCTTATGTTCGGGAGTTAAGTACCAAACTATGACTCGTCCATCATCACCACCACTTACTAAGAGACTACCATCGTCACTAAATGCTAGAGTCCGCACAGATGTTTTTGATGCTGACCAACGGTCTAGTTGTGAACAATTAAGTTCATTTACTTTTTCTAGCGGATTCGGGTTTTTGATTGTTTGACACTGATTTAAATCCCAAATTGTAATAAATCCCGCAGAATCAGAAGTTGCAAGGATTTTTCCTGTTGAGTCAGGAACAAAAGCTAATCCCCAAATAAAGTCTTCAGGCCCAACTAATGGGTCTAGTTTTTCTAGATTTTGCACTGATAAACTTGGCGATTGTTTATCAGATTGAGTTTGATTCCATTGCCACAATATAAAACGCTTAAAGTTTCCAGCAATTACTAGAGTTTTTGCATCTGGGCTGAGATTTAATGCCCGGACTTGGAAACTTGAGAGTTTCAATCTACTTTGTACGTCAATGACTTGCGGTTCTGGCAGAAAATCGCTGTTAGGCGCTGGTCTTGACCATAGTCTGACTTTACCACTGCCATAACCACTGAATAAGTTAAGTGAGTTTGAGGTGAAAGCTAGGTCAAAAACGCGATCGCCTTTTGCTTTAGGATCTTTAAGGTCTTGAAGTTGGCTAATCTTGGCACCTGAAGGGACATCTCTGAGTTCAATTACACCATTATCTAAACCAACAGCAACACGATTATTTTGTAATGGCATGAAGCGCAAGACTTCTACAGCGTCATCGGTAATGGCCATCAAGCCTTTGGGCTGTTGTGCTTGGTCGCAAGCAAGGGGCTGCCCAGTGTATCTTACTGTATCATCGGGGTCTAAACTATCAGCACCAATTCTCCAAAGTCTTAAGGTGCAATCATCTGAACCACTGACCACAGATAAACCAATGCCACTAAAACGCACTGAGTTGACAGAACGAGTATGCATTACACCTCTTGGTTGCAGGATTAATGCTAAGAGTGCAGCTAATAGTGCGATCGCAGCCAATTGTAGCCATAAAGGTATAATTGGCAAAGTCTCCACTTCTAATGTCTGCGTGGCTGGGTCTGTACTCCCTAAACGTTGGTCGGATAATTCTGATTTAGCCTCCAGCAACAAAGTTTTGCCGATTCCCACCCAAGGGCGTTTTGTTTTAACTTCGAGGATGACTTTACTTGTCTCTCCTAGATGAAGATTGGCGGTTTCAGGAAGCTTTTTAAAACTACATTTTCGCTTGTCTCTACCCTGTACCTGCACATTAATTTGCTGGTTGAGATTGCTAGCATTTTTAAATAGTAATTCAAAGGAAGCTGTATCAGATTTCCAGTTAGGCAACCATGCCGATTTATTGGGAATTTTCAGGTGTTTTTCTGTAATGGTAAAGTCTATAAAACCCACTGGCAAAACTTCAATATTGCCTCCAGCATTAGTTGGATAACCATTATTGCTAACAGCTTCAATAGTAAAAGGATAATTTTGACTGGGCGCTTGGACTACAGAAGGAGGTTGGCATTGGAATGTAGTTTCTGCTAAACCACCCGGATCTAAGGGTAATCGGCGTTCTGCACTGCCAGCCAACCAAGACGGATCGACGCCTGTAAAACGTAGCATTACCTCAGTTGGTTGTTGCCCCAAGTTCCGCACCCGTACTGGTATATCGACAGAATTGCGGGGATAAACTTGGAACTCTCGTACAGGCAGTTCTACACTTAAATGTGTTGGTCTATTGTCTCGCTCAATTTTCAGGCGTAGCACAAGTCTGCACTGTTGTGCTAATTGCGGTGAAAAAATATTTACCATCAGGTTGACAGTACCAACAAATCCCGGAATTGGTGTATTGAATACGAAGACTTGAAAGATGGTACTACTGCCCGGAGGCTTGGCTGCCGCTACCTCTGGTTCAAGTCTATACCAGCGATATCCTGTGTTGCGGATTTCCCCGGCAGCGGTAATTTCTATCTGAAAATTGACGAAGCGATCGCTATCATTATTGACAGTTACCTCAAATGATACAGGAGTATCACCTGGACGAAAGGTTAGATTCTGGGTAGAAAGGCTGGCATTTATAACACTTTTTTCCATACCATTACTTATAATATTTTTTGATATTCTGGATGATTAGCACTATTAAAAAATTAATGTCTCGTAAAAACGTGACCGAAAAAAGGCAGAAGGCAGAAGGTAGGAGGCAGAAGGGGAGAAATACAAATCTGCCCTCTGCTAAAGGGATACAAGCCCCTGAATTTACTTACGTGGACAGGGAATTTGTTTCTTATGAGTAATCTATCTCGGTCATCCCTAGCTTCTAACTCCCAATCTGCAACTTCTCCTTTGCGGTTACTTGTATTAAGTAATGGTCATGGGGAGGATATGATTGCAGTTCGGATTTTGCAAGAACTCCAACGACAACCAAACCCACCAGAGATATTTGCTTTACCTCTGGTGGGTGAAGGACGTGCTTATGAACAGTTGGATATCCCCTTTATCGGTTCAGTCCTGAATATGCCTTCTGGCGGCTTTATTTATATGGATGGCCACCAATTAGCGCGGGATGTAGGCGGTGGTTTATTGCAACTTACCCTCAGCCAAATTAAAGCTATCCGCCGTTGGGTGAGTTCTCAAAAAAAACTAGGTAATAAAAGAGCAATTTTAGCAGTGGGAGATATTATCCCGTTGTTGTTTGCAACATTCAGTGGCGCTAATTATGCTTTTGTCGGTACGGCAAAATCTGAATATTATGTGCGAGATGAAGCTGGATTATTACCACGGAAATCTAAAGACGCAGGTTGGGAAAACTTTTCTGGTTCAGTTTACCATCCTTGGGAACGTTGGTTAATGAGTCGTCGCCGTTGTAAGGCAGTATTCCCTAGAGATGCGCTGACGGCGGAAATATTAAAACAATGGCCAATTCCAGCTTTTTCTTTCGGTAATCCAATGATGGATGGTTTAGAGTCGATGTTTTCACGCCAACAATTTTATAGTCAAAATACCCAACAGCAAGAGACAGTTCGACCGTTTGTAGTGACTCTTCTTGCTGGTTCTCGTCCGCCAGAAGCATACACCAACTGGGAAACAATTATGATTGCTGTATCTGCATTGATGGCAAGTTTTCAACAGCGAGATTCAATCTTCTATACTTCTAACAGAGTAGTGTTTTTAGGTGCGATCGCTCCTGGTTTAGACTTTAATATTTTATCCCAAAGTGTGCAATCCCAAGGCTGGCGCGCTGAATCAGCATCTCCTATTAAACTTCGCGACCCAAATGTATTGACATTTAAACAGAGAAATGCTTATCTGCTATTGACACAAAAAGCCTATAATGATTGCTTGCATTTGGGAGATTTAGCGATCGCAATGGCAGGTACAGCCACAGAACAGTTTATCGGTTTAGGCAAACCTGCGATCGCGATTCCCGGTAATGGGCCACAATATAACCGTGGCTTTGCTGAAGCTCAAAGTCGTCTTCTGGGATCGTCTTTAATTTTAATCGATCAACCAGCAGAAGTAGCCAAGGTTGTACAATCCCTATTTAAAAACCCTGATAATTTACAAATTATTGCTGAAAATGGTCGGCGACGCATGGGCAAACCGGGAGCAGCACTACGTATTGCTAATTGCTTGCAAGAAAAGTTGGGATAATGGGTCATTGGGCAAAACAGTGGTGAGTTAGGAGTTAGGAGTTAGGAATTATTCTCCTTGTCTCCTTATCTCCCTTGTCCCTAATCCTTCAGGCCACCAACCCCGAACGTAAGGCCCTCACAGCAGCTTGGGTACGGTCATCAGCACATAGTTTATTTAGAATATTACGAACATGGGTTTTTACAGTACCAACTGTAATGTAGAGTTTCTCGGCAATTTGCCCATTGCTACACCCAGCTACAATCAACTCTAGGATTTCCAGTTCCCGTTGAGTCAGAGGGTATGTTTCCAAAACTTGCTCGTATTCTGTCGCCAGCGCCTCAATTTTTACAGTCTTCGGCTTGTCAGAACCTTGACTTTCCCCAGGAATACCTTGACGCATCTTCCGCAATACCACGTTGGCAATTGCTGGATCGATCCAAGAGTTACCCCCATGAGTTGCTTGGATCGCTTCAGTTAATTTACTGATGCTAGTTTCTTTCATATAATAAGAATCAGCGCCAGCTGCAAAGGCTGCAAGTACAGCATCCTCTGTATGATCCATTGTCAAAATGAGAATCTTTGTGGTTGATTGCCCATTTTCAGCTTGGGAGCGTTTGAATTTACGAGTGAGTTCGATGCCATCCATATCAGGCAAGCCGATATCTACTACCGCTACATCTGGCTTTGCCGTTTCTAAAAGTTTTAATCCTTGGGTAGCATTTGCTGCTTCCCCAATTACTTTCAATGCACTGTGAGACTGTAGTGCTGCTCGTAGCCCCATTCGCGTTAAGTCATGATCTTCAATTAAAATAATACTAATTTCATTCATCGCTACACTCACTCTTGCACTGTTTGCATCTTTCAAAGTATTGCTTTTTGTAACTCTATCTCTTATTTTCCCAACCTCAAGATAGATGATATTTCAAGCTGTCTGCATCCACCGATAGAAATAACAACCATCCAAAATTTTTATATTTAGATAGAGGACAAATCTAGCTGGAGATATATAGATACTTACATAAAAAGTATGAAATATTGAAACAAATGCCAAATTGCTGCTCCTTGTTGATAATTCAGCTTTGAGTTGCTATGTTCCATTCGTTAATTAGTATTATTTTGGATCGAGCTTAAAAAAAACTTTTAGGTTTTGAATTTTTGCCTAATTGTTGTCGGGAACCTTTCTTCAGCATTAAGGTTTGGTAATTTTGCGAACATTTATAATTTCGATATACCTGGATAAATACTAACACAGATGTAGCGATCGCTAAGAAAATTGTCGAAATTTCAGGAGCTAGGATTACTTCAGATTCACAAATAGCTATAGATATTACTTTTTTATTTACCTAGTCTAACTAACCTGATAGGTAAAACTGTTCAAGCTTATGGTACACGATAATGGTATGCAACTCTCACCAATGACTGACGACGGTGGCTTGCTCACTCATCTACAATTGATTTTAGCTTAGTAAAGTATTTTATTTTACTTTATTATACCAGCTGTGTCTGCTTGTTAATAACTAATTTTTTTGTAGGACATTGGTCATCTGCTAAGAGTTTAGTTACCAGAATCTGGTAAATTAACCAGATTGAAGATACAACAGAGTGAATTCAATCCAACGGAACACCCGAAAGAATAATTACATACTACTAATGGAGGATAACTAAGTTGATGTGATGAATTTCAAGCAGGCATTAAACCAATTCGCAATTCGCAATTCGCAATTCGCAATTCGCAATTCGCAATTCGCAATTCGCAATTACGTGTTGTGACGGGGATAAAGACAAGCAGCCCAACACTTGCGGCTTGATAGAAGCCGGGGACTTAAACCCCTACACTTTGTTAAAGTGGATAGTATGCAAAATATCTTAATCAATCAAATTTTAGATGTCCAAAAATCTTATATTCTTTAGTTGGATAATCTAAAAAGATGAATATTATACATCAACCTATGTTTGGCGGCGAAAGTAAAAACCGATGGAAGAGACGCTGAAAATTTTGGTTGTAGACAATGACGAAGTAGACCGGATAGCGATCCGTTCTGCCCTGACTACAGCAGGTATTCAGATGGAACTGTCTGAAGTAGGCGATGGTAATGATGCGTTCTCTGTCTTAAGCATTACTACTTACGATTGTGTTTTTCTTGACTATCGCTTACCAGATCGGGATGCACTAACCTTGATTCAACAGCTACGTTCTTCGGAAATTAAAGTTCCTTTAGTAGTTCTAACTGGTCAAGGAGATGAACAAATTACTCTCCAATTATTGAAAGCTGGTGCTACGGACTATCTCTCTAAGTCTAGAATATCCCCAGAAACTTTGTCGCAGGTTTTGCGGAGTGCAATTCGGATTTATCAGGCAGAAATACAGATAGATTTGGCAAACCAGCAGCTTAGAGAAAGTCATGAACAACTCATTTGTAAGAACCAAGAATTGGAGAGGCAACAGCAACAGATTCAAATGCAAAAATTCAAGCTATTGGAGGCATCACGTCTAAAATCACTTTTTTTGGCAACTATTTCGCATGAACTTAGAACGCCAATGAATGCAATTATTGGTTTTTCGCAAATACTGCTGCGTCCTAAGTTCGCTCAACTAACGCACCAGCAAGCAGATATGGTTGAGCGCATTTTGAATAATGGCAAGCATTTACTGATGCTACTCAATGAAGTTCTCGACTTTTCCAAGCTGGAGGGAGGAGGATTAGATTTAAAGACAGAAATATTTGATATATCAAAGGAAATCAATCTCGTTATCAGTGAAATGCATTCCCTAGCTGATGCTAAAAATCTTTCATTGTTAGTACAAACCGATTTGCAAAATCCTTTGGTATTTAACGATCCGGTTCGTGTCAAACAGATTTTGATTAACCTGCTTTCCAACGCCATTAAATTCACAGACTCTGGTGAAATCTGGGTTGAGGTTAAGGAACTACCGACAAATCGAGTCGTAATTATCGTTCAAGATACAGGTATTGGCATAGCCCCCAAAGATTTTAAACATATTTTTGAAGCATTTCGGCAAGTCGATCAAACTATCACTCGCAAATATCCAGGTACAGGTCTGGGTTTGGCAATTATAGATTCGCTAGTGCGAATGATGGGCGGTAAAGTCTTTCTTGAGAGTAAATTGGGGGTGGGTTCAATATTTAAAATTGAATTGCCACGTCAAATTACATTACCGACTGTAACAGCCAATGCTCCAGCTTCACAGTTAGATAACGATGATTTTTTTTATCCTGCACAAAATCCCGATCAGTCATCTTCTCAAGCTAGGAAAGCACCAATAGAAGAATACCCTAAATTTAAAAATTACTTCCAAAAAAACTGATAAAAGTTTATAAATATAAATCATGTCTATAGTTGAAAATAATAAAATTTATCGGATCTTAGCAGTTGACGATACTCAAGATAACCTCATTTTGGTTCAAGCAATTTTAGAAAGTGAGGGGTATGAAATTGATTTGGCTTCAGATGGAATAAAGGCTTTACGACAAATTGAGCAATCTCCACCCGATCTGATTTTGTTAGATGTAATGATGCCGGGGATAGATGGTTATGAAGTCACACGTCGGATTCGGAAAAACCCTGTAATCTCTTATATTCCAATTCTGTTGATTACTGCCTTTCACCAATCCAGTGTTGTCGAAGGTTTGGATGCTGGTGCTGACGATTTTATTCGTAAACCATTTGATACTGATGAACTACTGGCAAGAGTGCGATCGCTATTACGTCTCAAGCACAGTCTGGACGAACAGCAAAAAATGGCCCGCCAACGGGAAGACTTTGTTTCCCGTCTGACTCATGACTTGCGAACTCCTTTAGTAGCCGCCGATCGGATGTTGAATTTGTTTGAAATGGAAACATTCTGCAAAATTTCATCAGAAATGAAACAGGCGATCGCAGTAATGATTCGCAGTAACCAAAATTTGATGGAAATGGTGAACACGCTGTTAGAAGTCTATCGCTTCGAGGCAGGTAAAAAAACGTTAAATTGGGAAGAATGCGATTTATCTGAGATATCTCAAGAAGTAGTCAGCGAACTAAGTCCTCTAACTAATGAAAAAGGCTTGACTCTAGAAATTGATACCCGTGAATTAGAGTCAGTGAGTCAAAACGCTGGTATGGTCATGGGCGATCGTTTAGAATTACGGCGAGTGTTAAACAATCTGATTGCAAATGCCATCAAATTTACAGATACAGGAGGCATAACAATCCGCATTTCTGAAACATCATCTAATCCAGATTTGGTAATAATTGAGGTACAAGATACAGGATATGGGATTGCGCCAGAAGATCAGGCAACAATTTTCGAGCGATTTCGCCAAGGCAGAAATAAACGCTCAGGTAGTGGCTTAGGACTACATCTATCCCATCGGATTATAAAAGGACACGCAGGAACTATCAAGGTCGCTTCTGAACTAGGTAAAGGTAGTTTATTTACTGTGCAACTACCTAAAAACACTTAATTTAGGGAAATCCAAAAAATAAATTATTCAATTTCATGCCCATCAAAACGACTTTCTCTCCCCCTGCTGTCCTGCCATCAGAGCGTACCCCTTTGGGGAAGCAAGCTACGCGTAGCGTCCTGCAGGGATGGGATTTTTTTATTTAGAAGTCCCTTATTTTCCTTCACCACCAATTATCGTCAATTAAAGGGTTTAAGACCCCTACCAAAACACATAGCGTATTTTCAGTTGGGGTTTAAATCCCCATCTGAAAATATATAAAATGTTTGAATTTTGAATTTTGAATTGTTTAATTTGCAGATATAGCAACCGCCAGGTTGGTTAGGACACTAAGCTCAGGACATACTCCATC
>NZ_JAVRBM010000064.1:0-53340 GCF_034531255.1 Nostoc sp. ChiQUE01b
GTCTGCTCATATTTCTTCTTTAACTATCTTTATCATTTTTTTAGTGAAATGGTATAAGAGCCTGCTCTTAGGGGCTGGGGGTGGGGTAATGGGGACTTTTGCAAGAGACTCCATGAGCCAATACGGTTCAGTTAAGGAAATTTATCCGTTGAGGCAGGCAGGGGGAGCAGGGGATGCAGGGGAAGCAGGGGGAGAAAAAAAGCTTATCTGAACCGTATTGCTCCATGAGCGGCGCTCACAAGGAACAATGAAAATACTTCTTTCCCAGTCCCCAGTCCCCAGTCCCCAGTCCCTATTTTCAAGCTAGGTCTAATGCCCACTTCTCATTACTATTGAGAAGGTCTAAGTCTATCCCGCCAAGATGGTTGTGACGATGAAGAACCAGAAGAACCGGAACTATTTGCGGAAGGCAACTCTCGCCGAGTTCTTCGAGGTCGAGGAGAATCAGATTCTACTCTTCTAGAGCGTCGCCGTGGAGTAGATGATTCGGAGGAGGAGTTACTAGACCTTGATTCGCTGCGATCGCGCCTTCTCCGTCTTGGGGTATAATCGCTCGATTGCTGTTCTTCTTGAGAATAGCTTCTCCTTCTTCTACGTCTTTGAGATGAACCACTCTCCTCAGAATTTCTCGCACTTTCCCCCTCTGAGTCATCATCTTTAGAGGCAATAGAACGATTCAGCACTTGTTTGGGCTTGATAGACTGGGCTTTGATAGTGCCTTTGCGACCGTCTAACTTGGGTCGTTTGGGAAACTTTTCTACAGGCATCCCCTCTACCGCTTTTTCCATAAATTCGTGCCAAGTGTAAGCGGCACTACTACTACTGCCATAAGTGGGGCGGTTGTCATCGTTACCTAGCCATACCCCTGTCACCATCTGAGGAATGTAGCCAATAAACCATAAATCGCGGGCTTCGTCGGAGGTGCCGGTTTTGCCGGCAACTGGTCTATTATCTAATTGGGCAGCGCCACCAGTTCCCGCTTGGACGACGTTGCGTAGCATCCAAGTCATGATGGCGGCACTGTCAGCGTCAAGGGCGCGTTTTGACTTGAAATTAGCTGACCAGATGACTTTGCCTTGGCGGTTGAGAATGCGGGTAATACCATGAGGTTCTGCGTGCAATCCCTGAGTCGCAAAACTGCCATAAGCGCTGGTCAACTCTAGCAGATTGACTTCATTTGAACCAAGAGCCAAGGAGTAAGTAGGCTTGAGTTCAGATGTTATCCCCATATCATGGGCAAGTTTAATCGTTGGGGTAAATCCTACATCAATCAACACCTTGACCGCAACAATATTAACAGAGCGGGTGAGGGCATCTCGGATGTTCATTGAACCCCGGAAGTTTTCACTATAGTTTTTCGGTTCATAGCCGTCTACGACAAAGGGTGCATCTTCGTAGCTATCGTAAGGGCTTTTACCGGTAGCGATCGCAGTTGCATATACAAACCCTTTAAATGTCGATCCTGGCTGCCGTTGTGCCTGGGTAACTCGATTAAACTGATTTTTACCAAAGTCTTTTCCCCCAACCATTGCCTTAATTTCACCGTTTCGGGGGTCTATGGCCACCATTGCAGCTTGCTTAAAGTTTTCCCAGCGTCCTTGATTTCGCAATGTTTTCGCAACTGCCTCTTCTGCCACTTTCTGCCAACTTGGGTTAAGCGTGGTTTCTACTACTAGACCTCCACTTTTGAGCACATTAGGAGAGACATACTTGGGCAATTCTTTTTGGATGTAGCTGGTAAAGTAGGGTGATTCTACTTGGACTCGCTTGGGTGAACTGCTTTTGAGGGTTAATGGCTCCTGAACGGCTGCTTGCCTTTGCTCTGGTGTAATTACTTTATCTTCCTGCATCCGTAGTAATACTAAGTCACGCCGCCGTTTTGCCGCTTCGGGATTTTTATCTGGGGCGTATAAGCTAGGAGCAGGAGCTAATCCAGCAATCGTTGCCATTTGGGCGAGGGAAAGTTGATCTGGCGACTTACTAAAGTATACCCAGGCGGCATCTGCCACACCATAAGCTCCAGATCCCAAATAAACCAGATTTAGGTAACGCTCTAAAATCTGATCTTTGGTTAATTCTTGCTCCATTTTTTGGGCTAGGCGGACTTCCTTGAGTTTGCGCCAGATTGTCTGCTCTTGTTTCAAAAACAGAATCCGGGCTAGTTGTTGGGTGATGGTGCTACCACCTTCTACCACACCTTGCGATCGCAAATTATTCAAACCCGCTCTGACAATCCCTTGCGCATCGACTCCGTTGTGTTGCTTAAATCTTCGATCTTCTGAGGCGATGAAAGCTTTTTTTAAATTATCTGGTATTTGTTCTAGCTTTAGCTGTTCTCTGGTCGCTTCACCTTGTTGTTGTAATATGCTGCCATCAGCAGCTTTAATGGTCAGTGTTTGCTCTCGAAACACAGCATTCAACTCGGACTTATCTGGCAAAGTCCGATCTATTAAACTGATGCCGTAGATCGAGGCAAGTATCCCACCACCAACACCCAAACCCGCCCAAAACCAGATGCGGCGATAGAGTGGTCTAGCGCCAGTTGCCCGATTGACCCTCATCCTAGATGGTAAAATTTTCATTTTGCTCAGTAACTGCCTCGTCTGCGCCAGATGTGCTGGTGGTAAGCTCTCATTCGTTCCTCCTTGTCCAGAGTCACTCAAATTAGTTGGTCTTCGCTTGAACCAGGAGGTAAGCTTCCCCACGTCAGTTCCTCGCTCAAAGTAGTAAGCAATTGTATAACCACAATTAATCAACTTTGGGGTTATAGCACTACCATTGTGTTTAGTATAATATCCTATAAATAATTAACTGAATTCACTATAAGATAATGTTTTTTAAATTTGGTTAATTTAGTTTTGTAAAAAAGCTTTAATTTTGATAACTACTGCGAATATAAAAGCTATTGACAAATATCCCCAAAGACAGCCCGAAAACGGCTTATTTCAGGAAAGTATAATGTCTACACCAGGCTACGACGAAGCAGAGTTAAGACGAAGCGCCGTTGCTCTTGGTAGTAATATCGGCGATTCCCAAACAATTTTAGAAGCAGCTATCGAGACTTTAGCCCAAACACCAGGTATTGTTTTAGAAACTAGATCCCATTGGTATCAAACCAAAGCTGTCGGGCCACCACAGCCAGATTACCTCAATGGCTGCGTCACATTGCAGGTAGAAATACTCCCCCAGCAGTTATTAGAAATTTTGTTAGGAATTGAACAACAATTTGGGCGCGTGCGTCAGGAACGCTGGGGGCCACGAACCCTAGATTTAGATTTGTTATTATATGATGACATTATTTTGGATACACCAAATCTCCAGATTCCACATCCACGAATGCGGGATCGGGCCTTTGTGTTAGTCCCCCTGGCAGAAATTGCCCCAGATTGGATAGAACCAGTTTCCGGCTGTGTTATTAAAGAGCTGCTGAAAGAGGTAGACTGTTCTGATGTACATTTATGGATGGACAATTAAAAACACCATCCTTAAAAGCAGAAGAACACTGATTTTTGCTCTGTATTCACAGATAATCAGATTTTACTATGCCATTAGGTAGAGAATTACCACAACTGCTGAGACAACGCCTGTTTCATAAAGGACGCAAGTTTGATTTTGAAGTTAATCGCTTGCGTTTGCCGAATAAATCGGAAGGAGAATGGGAATGTATTCGTCACCCTGGTGGTGCCTTAGCTGTACCAGTGACAGCAGAAGGTAAACTTATACTGGTGCGCCAGTACCGTTTTGCAATTCAGGGACGGATATTAGAATTTCCGGCGGGAACAGTGGAAGCAAGTGAAGAGCCTTTAGAAACAATACAGCGTGAAATTGCTGAAGAAACTGGCTACAGTGCCCAAAAATGGGATAAGTTAGGCGAATTTTTCCTAGCTCCTGGCTATTCTGATGAAATTATCTATGCTTTTCTGGCGCGAGATTTAGAAAAGCTGGAGACACCACCACCACAAGATGGAGATGAAGATATCGAAACTGTATTTATGACTCCTGAAGAACTAGAAAAAGCTATTCTGGAGGGAGAACCGGTAGACGCTAAATCAGTTTCTAGCTTTTTTCTGGCGCGTCCGTTTTTAGCTTAATACCCTGATGCTGCTAGAGTTAGCGATTGCAGATGCCTACGGTGTAGGTTTTAAATATGCTGACGAAACGATCGCTAACAATGATTTGAGTCGATACGTTGAACATCCGCGTTTTCGACTCAATCCTGGTAGCTATACTGATGACACCCAGATGAGTATTGCCATTGCGGAAGTGATTATCGCTCAAGCACCGTGGACGCGAGAAGTTTTAGCCGATAGTTTTGTTAAAGCTTTTAAACGCGATGAGAGAGAAGGTTATGCTCGAAGATTCTACCATTTTCTGTTACAGAGCTAAATCAAAAACCTGTTGCGCGGTTAGGTTAAGTTTGGGAAAGGTGGGGGAGGTAATCACATCACTACCCCTGAATAGTTTTTTTATATATTCTCCATCAACTAGTTCGCACACGAAAAGAGCAGGTTGTTTGGGGTTCCCAATAAAATCACGTCCCCCTAACCCAGCATAATCTACAATCCAGTATTCGGGGATACCCATCTCCTCATAGTCCCCAAATTTGTCGTAGTAATCGTCACGCCAATTGCTGCTCACAACTTCTACTATTAATTTGACGGAAGTTGAATTTTGAATAACTGATTCACTTTCCCAACGTGTTTCAGTATCAATAGTTTCTTGGTTCAGAACAATGATATCCGGTTCGTAACCTGACTGATGGCGATTAGGTTTAACTATCGATTCTCTAGGAATAAACCAAATATCGCCTTTAGCTGTCTCTCTAATAGTTATAAGTAGTTTTTCAATCAGGGAACCTGTTAATTTGGAATGTTTGCCTCTAGGCTTAGGCATTTCAACAATTACCCCATTATGTAATTCGTAGCGCAGTTGTGAGGTTTCTGGATACCATTCGATAAATTCATCGAAAGTAAATGTTTTTGGTTCGGCTTGTATTTGGTTCATCAAGTTTAGTAGTAATCCTTGCTTTGAGGGATGAATCGCTCACTATAAACTAGGATTTTATTTTATGTTGAATTATGCCTACCTACTCAATTTAGAAATCTCGCTTTCAAAACGGCTGATAGCGCACTGAAAAATTAAAGCCATTCTCTTGCAGCGAATTACCGCGATCGCTTGTGCCAATTAATGGTATACCATAGTCTGCACGCAATACTAAACCGTTAAAAGGTTGCCAGTTCAAGCCTAATCCCAAGCTGGCAATGGTTTGCGGGTCGGCATTAATACCGCGATTATTCCAAGCTGTACCGATGTCAAAAAATGGAATTAGCTGTATAATTTCCACTTTTGAGGCCAGGGGAATCCGAACTTCCATACCTCCAACTACCCCATTGTCAGCCACAATTTGATTTTGATCGTAACCGCGCACTGTATCAACTCCCCCAATGCTAATTTTTTCCAATGAAAGTAAGGAATCAGGAGTAAGTTGAGTATTAACTTTGGCTAGCATCAAGATGCGGGGAGATAGTCGTTGTACCCATTGAAATTGTCCCACCCAAGAGAAAAAGCGCCCATCGGTACCACTATCGTTAACGGTTGCGTCAATTGCATCAATCCCAAAACTAAATTGCGATCGCGCTGCTAAAACACTGTTAGCATTACGTTGTAACCAATCTTGAGAAAAGCGGATTACCGTAACTCTTGATTCCCCATCTTCGGGCCCTTCGGTAAAGGAGAAGGGGATATCATTGAGGATGTAAGTTTGACTGCGCCGTAAATCGAATGCTAAACCGAGAGCAAATTCTCTGTTTGGCGTGTGGATTAGCGGTTGACGGACATTAAAAGAAAGAGTTTCGGCTTCACTGCGAATATTTAAGTCACGAAATTCGCTTTCAATAATGCGGCTAGCGCTGTTGCTGTAGCGGACACCGATGGTTCCATCTAAGGCGTTAAAGGGAATAGAATAATTGATATCGTAAATGTCTAAACCTTCGCTACCAGCATATTCAGCACTAAATTTATCCCCAAATCCTAATAAATTATCATGAGCAAGAAAAACACTCCCTTGTTCTGAGCCTACGCTAGTTGATTGGTTATTTGCAAAGGCAACTCCAAGGTGAAAGGGTGGTGATTCGGTAATTGTCACCTGTAAAATATTATTTCCGGGAGTGCTACCTGCGGTTAACTCAGCATTAACTCGTTGAATCACCGGGTCAAGTTGTAATAATTGTAGCGCTTGTTCGAGGCTTTTTTGATTTAAAGGCTTACCTGCAAGCCGTTCAATCCGGGAACGCACATATCCGGGCTGCAATCTTTGTAACCCTAAAATGGAAATTCCTTCGAGTTCGCCTTCCACAACTTGGATTTGCACGACACCGCTAGCGACATTTTGATTGTTGGAAATAAATGCACCACTGGTGATATAGCCATTATCAACATAAAGTTTAGTGATTTGCGATCGCAGTTGCAATAACTGCTCAAATGTGATGTTTGTATTTTCTAACGGCTGTTTTAACTTGATGATTTCATCTTCTAAAACAGAATAACCTGTGACATGAATTTCTTTGACAAAAAACTTTTCACCACTAGGAAAAGCTGTATCGGGTAGATTTTCCTGTAGGGGTGATGGAAGTATAGGAACAGTTGGTGTCGGTGATGGTTGGGGTAGAGTTGGTGTCGGTGATGGTTGGGGTAAAGTTTCTTCAACTTTCCCTGGTGTATTGGGGGGAATTGTGACTCCTGATGGGGGTGTCGATTGTGCAAATACTGCAAGTGGAGTGATGTTGATGCAGGTAAATAATATGAAAAAAAGTTTTTGAAACCGAAAGTATGAACCCATTGTTGATATATGATATGTAAAATTTTTAAAAGAATTTTTGCGAATCACATCGGGTATAGCAATCCGATTTGATTCGGTGAATTACTCGTAGGGACTGGGGACTGGGGACTAGTACCGCAAGGCGGAAGTCAAAAGTCAAAAGTCAAAAGTCAAAAGTATTATGGAATGGACTTTTTAGGGATTTTAAATGGTTGCTCTATTTACGCCGTGGTGTACTAGGAAGAAGGAATAAAGGTGTACTGAGTTTTTTTCACACAATCAAATATGAGTCCTATATCTGAGAGAATAAAATACCCAGATATCCGACTTCTGCTTAATAATTAATCAAGCAGATATGATGTCATATCATGTCCAGATTAATAATTAATCAAGCAGACATGATGTTAGTAGATTTTCTAGAATTGTGTTTCTCAGATGAAGTCTGAAACATGATATTATTATTTAATTAAAATACCATAATAGTTTTCTTGATGATTTACATTTTTATGCAATCATCAAGAAATGATTTGGAAATCTCTAAGATTATTGATGGTCGCCTCCATGACCATAGAAAGTTATTCCATAGGTGCTGCAAAGATCGGCATGACGCATGACATCATAAGTGCCATCACTATAAATGGCTTTGACATCATAAGTACAATGATTACTATTATTGTCAAAGCTAATGGTGTCAGATGAACCATTAACAATATCTGAATTGAGAATATTACTACCCCAATATTTCGATACTGTTGATGATACATACAATTGAGTAATTTCTAATTCGTTATTGTTGTATACAAAGAAATCTCGATTATCTGCAAGAGCATTTTGGCTGGTTAATGGTACTATTGGTAATGTCAAAGCTGTTGCTAAAAGTGTGTTGCGGAATAGTTTGGAAAACATCATAAACCTCTCAATCTGAGTGAATAAAAATTACGAAATTTTCATCAGCAACGGTTAATAAATTTATGCTTGTTGTCTGTTTCGACTCATTAACCGTTTCTTTAATACTCAGATTAAGGGAGATGACTAGGTAATTCATTCACCATTTATGCATATATAGTTGCATGAATTGGATGGTGCGATCGCATGATGGTGCATCCCATTTTGCAGAAAACTGTGTATGCGATTTTTCCGATATGTGCAATATTTATCGAACAGAATTCAGGAGTCAGGAGTCAGAATTCAGAATGAATTCTGTACGACTGGTAGATGAATAATCGGCGTTTTTGCGCCCCCACCAAATTTTCAATTTGGTGGTGCAACAATTCAGTCGCGGGTCTGAATCCCAGACTGATAAAGCAGCGTTAGCGAGTACTCGAGCGTCGCGTCTTGATTCTGACTCCTGAATTCTGACTTCTGAATTCTTCTTCAATTTGAACAACTTCGACTCAAAATTAATTGTCCATTGGGTAATCGATACAATCCTTGTGGTTCAATTATTGGGTCGCCTTT
The DNA here is from genome assembly GCF_034531255.1 of Nostoc sp. ChiQUE01b. Classification (NCBI taxonomy): domain Bacteria; kingdom Bacillati; phylum Cyanobacteriota; class Cyanophyceae; order Nostocales; family Nostocaceae; genus Nostoc; species Nostoc sp. ChiQUE01b. The sequence goes on from NZ_JAVRBM010000064.1 coordinate 8,276, forward strand.
TTTCCAAGGACGTGGTGTTGGTTCAACACTACGTACATCACCAGTTGTATAGGCAGAAGTTAACACATCTCCTGGAGTATAGCGTAAAGCACCAGAACCTGTAATGGTAAAAGAGTTTTCTTGTCGCTTGGTGGCGCGTGAAATGCAGCTATTGGCAATGAGTGCATTAGTATCGATAACGTTTGGTGATAATCCGGTGAAGCTATTTTGAATAGAACTGTTATCGGGTGTATTGATATTTGTTACACCAGAAACGCCTAATTCCGAACTGGCGGTAATATCACTTTTTTCGGTTAGTTTTGGACGCGATTCGATACCGAAAATACCTTGCGAGTTGATTTGGATGTTTCCACCTGTTCCTGTAAAGGCATTAGCGCTGATATCGCTGTTTTCTTTGGGAACTGCAACGATAAATTTTGAGTTGATATTAATATTACCGCCATTGCCACCTAATTTTTCTGTACCTGCGTTGGTGGAAATTTGAGCGCCATGACGGAGTAAGAGGAAGTCGCTGTTGGCGTTGATATTACCACCGTTACCAGATGCAGATTCGGCGTTGAGTTTACCTTGATTGTCTAAGGTAATTTTGGGTGAGTTGATTTCGATGTCGCCTGTGATTCCTGAACCTTTGGAATTGACAAACAAGCCACTGTTAGCATCGATATTTAGTACGTTATCAGGAAATTTAGTAATGCGATCGCTGTAACTAGGATCAATACCACTAATTATTACTTTATCAGTAGCGTTGACAGTTATTTTACCTGCACGTCCATTGCTTGAGGTAGTACTGGTGAGTTGTCCGCCGTTGAGTGCTTCAAAGACATTTGCATTTACCGTAATATCGCCACCCTTTTGATTATTTGTAGTGCGTGCATCCAGTAAAGCGCCGTCTGATACGTGAAAGATATTGGTGTTTACATTAATATCGCCACCTTTGCCTTGAGAATTAGAATCAGTAAATGTGAATAAAGCACTAGATAATCCTGTCTCTTGATTGGTTCCAGAAACAGTTACTGTATCTTTTGCATTGATGCGAACATTCCCCGCATTTCCCTGTCCAAAAGTTGAGGCAACAAGTAGAGCGCCATCAGTGAGTGACAGTGTTGCTGCATTAATGTCGATATTGCCTCCTTTACCTACGCCTCCTGCTTCTACGGTGCTTAAAATGTAACCATTTGCAAGGTCAACAGCATTTTTTGCACCCACTGTCACATTCCCCGCATTCCCCTGTCCCAAAGTTGAGGCAACAAGTCGAGCGCCATCACTTAGAGAGAAGTCACCAGAATCGATAAAAATGTTACCCCCATTCCCAACTGTTCCTGTATTCACCAAGCTGAAAATCGCACTAGGAAAACCGTTTTTCTGCCCAACAATATTAACAGCACCTGTTACTTTAACATTGACATTGCCTGCATTTCCCTGCCCTGCTGGTTGGGTAGCAGATGCTTCACGAGTAGCAGTTAGCAGTTGAGCGCCATCAGTGAGTGACAGTGTTGCTGCATTGATGTCGATATTGCCTCCTTTACCTACGCCTCCTGCTTCCACGGTGCTGAAAATGTTACTATTTACAAGGTCAACAGCATTTTTTGCACGTACCGTTACATTTCCTGCATTTCCCTGTCCATAAGTTGAGGCAGAAAGTCGAGCGCCATCACTTAGAGAGAAGTCACTAGAATCGATAAAAATGTTACCCCCATTCCCAACTGTTCCTGTGTTTACAAAGCTGAAAATCGCACTAGGAAAACCGTTTTTCTGTCCAGCAATATCAACAGTACCTGTTACTTTAACATTGACATTGCCAGCATTTCCCTGCCCTGCTGGTTGGGTAGCAGATGCTTCACGAGTAGCAGTTAGCAGTTGAGCGCCATCAGTGAGTGACAGTGTTGCTGCATTGATGTCGATATTGCCTCCTTTACCTACGCCTCCTGCTTCCACCGTGCTGAAAATGTTACTATTTGCAAGGTCAACAGCATTTTTTGCACCTACCGTTACATTCCCCGCATTTCCCACTCCTGAAGTTGAGGCATTAAGTAGAGCGCCATCACTTAGAGAGAAGTCACCAGAATCAATGGTAATGTTACCGCCATTCCCAACCGTTCCTGTATTCACCAAGCTGAAAATCGCACTAGGAAAACCGTTTTTCTGCCCAACAATATTAACAGCACCTGTTACTTTAACATTGACATTGCCTGCATTTCCCTGCCCTGCTGGTTGGGTAGCAGATGCTTCACGAGTAGCAGTTAGCAGTTGAGCGCCATCAGTGAGTGACAGTGTTGCTGCATTGATGTCGATATTGCCTCCTTTACCTACGCCTCCTGCTTCCACCGTGCTGAAAATGTTACTATTTGCAAGGTCAACAGCATTTTTTGCACCTACCGTTACATTCCCTGCATTTCCCACTCCTAAAGTTGAGGCAGAAAGTTGAGCGCCATCACTTAGAGAGAAGTCACCAGAATCGATAAAAATGTTACCCCCATTCCCAACTCCTCCTGTGAGCAGAGTACTGCGGATAGCACTGTTTGATCCCACAACTTCTGCTTTTCCTGTGGTATTGAGGGTAATATTTCCTGCCTGACTCTTAGGTGAATCTAAACCTTGTCCAGCAGTGCTAGCGACCAGTCGAGCGCCATCACTTAGAGAGAACGAGCCACTTGAGATGTTTATATTTCCCCCATTACCTCTTGCTCCCGTTTCTACATCGGTGAAAATTGCACTAGCACTTCCGTCTTTTGTTCCAGAGATTGTCAACGCACCAGTTAGATTAATATCAACACTTCCCCCATTTCCTTGTCCAGAAGTTGAGGCAATAAGTTTAGCGCCATCACTGAGGAAGAACGAGCCACTTGAGATGTTTATATTTCCCCCATTACCTCTTGCTCCCGTTTCTACATCGGTGAAAATTGCACTAGCACTTCCACCTTTTCTTCCAGAGATAGTCACCGCACCAGTAACATTAATATCCACATTTCCGCCATTTCCTTGTCCAGCTAACTCGTCAGTATCTGCTTTAAGAATTCCACTTTGCAGTTGAGCGCCATCAGTGAGAGAGAGGGAACTTCCTCTGATGTTGATACCTCCACTGTTTCCCACACCTCCAGATTCTACGTTATTGAAAATGGTACTACTTGCAAGAGAAACAGCATCTTTTGCAATCACTGTCACATTCCCTGCATTTCCCTGTCCATAAGTTGAAGCAGAAATTTCAGCGCCATCTCTTAATAAGAATGAGCCAGAATTGATAAAAACGTTACCACCATTACCAATTCCTTCTGAAAGCAAAGTACTGCGGATAGCACTGTCTGCTCCCGCAACTTCTACTTTTCCTGTAGTATTGAGGGTAATATTTCCTCCCTGACTCTTAGGTGAATCTAAACCTTGTCCACTAGTGCTAGCAACCAGTTTAGCGCCATCAGTGAGTGACAGTGTTGCTGCATTGATGTCGATATTGCCTCCTTTACCTACGCCTCCTGCTTCCACGGTGCTGAAAATGTAAGCATTTGCAAGGGAAATAGCATTTTTTGCACCCACTGTCACATTCCCTGCATTCCCCACTCCTAAAGTTGAGGCATTAAGTAGAGCGCCATCACTTAGAGAGAAGTCACCAGAATCAATGGTAATGTTACCGCCATTCCCAACCGTTCCTGTATTCACCAAGCTGAAAATCGCACTAGGAAAACCGTTTTTCTGCCCAACAATATTAACAGCACCTGTTACTTTAACATTGACATTGCCTGCATTTCCCTGCCCTGCTGGTTGGGTAGCAGATGCTTCACGAGTAGCAGTTAGCAGTTGAGCGCCATCAGTGAGTGACAGTGTTGCTGCATTGATGTCGATATTGCCTCCTTTACCTACGCCTCCTGCTTCTACAGTGCTGAAAATGTTACTATTTACAAGCGAAACAGCATCTTTTGCACCCACTGTCACATTCCCTGCATTCCCCTGTCCATAAGTTGAGGTATTAAGTTGAGCGCCATCACTTAGAGAGAATGAGCCACTTGAGATGTCTATATTTCCCCCATTACCTCTTGCTCCCGTTTCTACATCGGTGAAAATTGCACTAGCACTTCCGTCTTTTGTTCCAGAGATTGTCAACGCACCAGTTAGATTAATATTGATACTTCCCCCATTTCCTCGTCCAGCTACCTCGTCAGTGTCTGCTCCACGGATTCCACTTTGCAGTTGAGCACCATCAGTGAGGGAGAGGGAACTACCTCTGATGTTGATACCTCCACTGTTGCCTACACCTCCTGTTTCCACATTATTGTAGATGTCGCCACCCACAAGGGAAACAGCATTTTTTGCAATCACTGTCACATTCCCTGCATTCCCTTGTCCATAAGTTGAGGCATTAAGTAGAGCACCATCTCCTAATGAGAACGAGCCAGAATCGATGGTAATGTTACCTCCATTGCCTTTTGAATCTTCACGCACAAGATTGCGAATCCTACTCTCAGAGTCAGCAACTTTGATGTCCCCGGTAGCATTAAGCGTAATATCTCCCGCAGTCGCCTCTGGTTGACCCAAACCTTTAGCGATACCAGCAGAAAGCTGACTTCCTCCCAAAATATTTATGTTGCGGGCATTAATCGCAATATCACCGCCACCAGCAGCTTCTACAGACACACGCGCTTCATTGGTAAGTGATACCGAAGCACGAGTCACATTAAGAGGAAATTTCAAGCTGAGATTATCCCGATTAAAAAGAAGATTGACATTTCCAGGTGCTGCTAACCCCCCTAATTCAACTCTCCCGCCATAAGCATTTAAGTCGCCGCCATCCATGCTGACATTACCGCCCACTAGCAGCAAACTTTTACCATCAGGTACTCGTAAACCAGATGCATTAAAACCTGCTGGGTCTGTTCCGGCTCGTGCAATTGAGTTATTTTGAATCACTGCACCTTGATTAATCTGATTAAAGAACAACGCCGAAGGATTTACCGTCAACAATGGTGGTGCTTGAGGATTGGTGGCACTGAAAATACCTTGATTCCCAAATTGCACTCCATTGGCTGTTGTCCCAACAAAACTCCCCTGCACATCTAACCGCGCATTCTGCCCAAATAAAATTCCATTGGGATTAATCAAAAACAAATTTGCTGCACCATCAACTCCCAATGTCCCGAAAATATTTGATGCATTTCTACCTGTTACCCGCGTCAATATATTTTCTATTCCAGTGGGGTTAGCAAAATAGACTCGTTGCCCATTTTCGATATTAAACTCGCTGAAACTATGAAAAAGATTGCTGCCGCGTATTGCACCACCATCAATTTTGTCGCCCAGTATGCCATTAATTATCAAATTTTGATTGAGTCGAGAAGCTTCTGCACCCAGAGTATTATCGGGTGTGATTTGTGCCTGGGCTGGCGAAGCTTGGCTGAATGCAGTGGATATTAGGCATAAACAAAGAAGACTTTTAATACTGGCTTTTTGAGGATGATGTGCTTGATTCATAAATAATTTACCTTGGATAAATTCAAATAAAATCCACGAGCAAGTAAACGACTAGACAATGCATTCACCTTTTATGCAAATATCGTTGCATGATTTTGTCTGGTGCGATCGCATGATGGTGCATAGCATTTTGCAGAAAACTGTGTATGCGATTTTTCCAATATGTGCAATTCTGTACCTGCGTTGATGGAGATTTGAGCGCGACGACGGAGTAAGAGTAAATCGCTTGGCTCGTTGCCTTTGTTTAATTTTATTTTTCCTTCGGACAAGGGAGCTATGGTGTTTAAATTAGAACCATAATGAAAAGCAAAAGTTCAGGCTAAACTCTGTATGCTGACATTTACCCAACTTAAACCACCTAATTACGATGCCGCTGTTACTTTTACTCTGGCGCTGACAGCAGAAGAACGTACCCGCAGTCGTCATCGCTTTGAAACTGAAGATGGTAAAGTGGTGTTTTTACATTTACCCAGAGGAACTGTCTTACACGATGGCGATATTTTGCAAGAAGAAACCCATAGCAGTTTAATCAGAATTACTGCCAAACCAGAACTAGTGCTGACTGCCTTTGCCCAAACACCACTTTTATTATTACGGGCTGCATACCATCTGGGAAATCGCCACGTACCTGTAGAAATTACTTCGACTTATTTACGCTTGTCCTCAGATTCTGTTTTACGCCAGATGTTGGAACAACTGGGATTAGAAATTAAAGAGGAAATTGTACCGTTTCAGCCAGAATTAGGAGCTTATGGACAACACCATCATGCTCACTGATAGCCATCTTTTAAGTATTTTACAGTTGGCTAGCCCAGCTTTACCTGTGGGAGCATATAGTTATTCTGAAGGCTTGGAAATGCTGATAGAAAATGGTACGATCGCTAACCACGCACATCTCAAAGATTGGTTAAAAGCAGAGTTGCTTTATGGGGCAATTCGGTTAGAGGCGGCGGTGATGGTACGATCGCAGCAAGCTGTAAAAACAGGTGATGTTGAGTCCCTATGCCGTTGGAATCTGTGGTTATCGGCTGCTAGGGAAACAGAAGAATTACGCGCCTCTAGTTGGCAAATGGGGCGATCGCTGATCCAATTACTTGGTAAACTAGAACCGCAGATTGTACCTATTGCAGATGCTGTGGGGAATCCTTGCAATTATGCGATCGCTTTTGGTATTGCCGTTGCCCATTGGCAAATCAGCATCCAAGCCGCATTACTGGGATATCTGCACAGTTGGGCAAGTAATTTGATTACTGCTGGCGTAAAACTTATCCCCCTTGGACAAACAGCAGGACAGCAGTTATTGCTAGATTTGCAACCATTACTCAGTGCTGCGGCATTAGAAATTCTCACGTTAGAGGACGATCAACTCGCCTGTTGTAGTTGGGGTTTGTCGCTAGCGAGTATGCAGCATGAAACGCAATATACAAGGTTGTTTAGGAGTTAGAGGCAGAAGAATTTTAGATTTTAAATTTTGGATTTTGGATTAAATAGGACTTTCAAGAAACACAGGGAGTGGGGAGTAGGGAGTAGGGAGTGGGGAAAGATGGCTGATTTATTAGCTTTACTTATGTTATGAGGTTAACTCAGCCATTGGTATTGATATTTAAAATCACTAATTTTTCAACAAAAAACACTTAGTTAACTAAGAGTGTCCATACCGCATCGGAGAACGAGTGCGGGCATTAAAATTATTACGCCGAAAAATATAACACGGTGCGTTAGGTTAAAGCCGTAAGACACCCTAACTTTTGATTTACTTTATAAATGGTCTCTCAATGGTCACAATTCCAGTAATTGATTTTACTAATTTTACTAAGAGCAACGCAATAAATCGGCAAGCTGTCATCAAACAAATCTATGAAGCTTGTCATGAAATTGGCTTTATATACTTGCAAAATTTGGTAATATCAAAAGACCTAATCAAGGAAGTATTCACTCACAGCAAATCTTTTTTCAATTTACCTTTAGAAGTTAAGCAAAAGCAAGCTTGGAGTGATGAATTTAGTAATATGGGTTACGTTGGGATTGAGAGAGAACGTCTTAACCCCAATAAACCAGGCGACTTAAAAGAGGCGTTTAATGTAAACAAACAAGCGGCTATCGGGAGAGATGCTTCTATTGTCACCTTCTACGATCGCTGTACAGAACTTGCTAACACAATCTTACAAGCTTATGCGTTGGCGTTAGAATTGCCAGAAGATTTTTTGACTATCAGACATAATCAACAAAATCATACCTTGCGACTATTACACTATCCGCCATTGCAGACACCAGCGAAACCCGAACAGGTGCGTGCTGGTGAGCATTCCGATTATGGCAGTATTACCTTGCTTTTTCAAGATGACATTGGCGGGTTGGAAGTACAGACAGCATCTGGAGAGTGGATTGCCGCACCTGCAATTCCTGATACTGTCATAGTCAATACTGGCGATTTAATGCAACGGTGGACAAATCATCTGTTTTGCTCAACTAAGCATCGAGTGATGATTCCCACTGATAATAGGGTAAATCAGTCTCGGTATTCTATGGCTTTTTTCTGTCATCCTAATGATGATACAGAAATTACTTGTTTGGAGAGTTGCCAGAAAGAACAATCGCCTATCTATCCCCCTATCCTGGCGGGAGAATATCTTTTAAGCCGTTTACAAGCAACTTATGGTAATTCGTAATTCGTAATTAACTACTATTTCTTGTTGCACTCTCCGCTCGAAATAAATATTTATTTCTTCTTCCATACTTAGAAGCTCTTTCTTCAAACCCTTCGGTGCTGAGTGCGATTATTACTTTTTGGCGTTGCAGAGAAAGCGGGATGATTTTGCTAGTTTTGTGGGATGGGCATCTTGCCCGTCCCTTGTATTTCAGGGCGGGCGAGAAGCCCACCCTACAAGAATCATGATTCAGCAACGCCTACTTTTTTACTCAGCACTCAGCACTGTTTCGGTGAGTTGACAAGTGACGCATTTTAAAGTTGCTTTCAATAAACCTGTCTAATTCTTATTGCTCTAATTTAGACTAAAGCAGTTTTTTTTCTCTAATAACCCAAGTTGCTAGTTATTGATTCAGGCGATCGCTTTGTGCAAGCTGTGGGTTTTGCATCGGTGGCGAGGTGCGATCGCTCTACATCATCTATTTAATTTTTTGTTTAAGTGCATAAATCAGAAATTGCATCGTAATAAGCAATGTGGATTGGTAAAACCCATTGAGGGTTTGAAAAGCTCGTAATTTCATAATATCTCACACCAGCACGGGGGGTTTTGTGGGTTTATTCGATAGCTCTGAGGGCTTCTATGACCTCAATGGCTGAGGCGGTTGACTTGTAAAAAAATGGAGTATAAACATGCTAAGAAGAATAAAGATTCCAATTATCTTAACCGCAATGGTTGCGATTACGGGAGTGTCTCCTAAAGCAGCATTTGCTGATAATAGGCTAGCGACTTTCACTTCCTCTAATGGTTCTTATCTTAGTGCCGAAAATGGGGGTGGAAGTGGACTCTATGCCAATAGACCAGCGCAGGGACCTTGGGAGCGATTTACGATCATAGACATTTATCAAGGCGCACTTATGAGCGGTGATGCTGTCTGCCTTAGAACCGATAATGGTTATTTTGTAACTGCCGAGAACGGCGGTGGTCGTGAGACTAATGCAAACCGAAGTACTTGCGGTTCTTGGGAAACATTTCAGATATTCCTACTTGGCGATACGCCAGCGGGGCTTTTCCCGGTGTTTGGTGAAATCCCACGTTCCGGGCTTGTGAAAGTGGCATTTAAAGCGAGTGATGGAAGTTGGGTCGTTGCAGAGAATGGTGGCGGTGACGGCGTAAACGCCAACCGACCTGCGATCGGTCCTTGGGAAAAATGGACTTTGCTCCAGGATGCGATCCACTAGGAGACTTCCAAGAAATAAATTACTCAGAAAAAATAGACCTCTTGCAAAAATCCTTGAATCACCCCTCCCTAACCCTCTCCTTGTCAAGGGGAGGGGGCAAGATTTCAAGTTTCCTCCCAAAATATCGGGGGGATAAAGAAGGGTATATTCGATTTATACAAAAGGTCTAATCATAAGTTAAGGGACTTTCAGAGAATAAAATAACGCGATGTGCAACTTATTTTGTCACAAGAGCATCGAACTGTAATAGTTCCAAACCAATCTGTTTTGCCTCGCCTGTAGCAACTTCCGCCTTCACGTTTAAGTGTTTCGCGCACTCTGTATCAAATTCTGTCTTCCCTGGATCAACTTCCGCCTTCACGTTTGGGTGTTTTGCGCACTCTGTATCAAATTCCGTCTTCCCTGGATCAAATTCCGCCTTCACGTTTGAGTATTTCGCGCACTCTGTATCAACTTCCGCCTTCACGTTTGAGTGTTTCGCGCACTCTGGATCAAATTCCGCTCTGACGTTATCAGAAGTAGCTGGAAATTACTTAAATTTTAGATTTTTAAATAAAAACCAATAATTTTACGTATGACAACCTTTGAAACAATTGTCCACTATAGAGTTATGGTATATTTGAAAAATAAGTAACAATTATGGCAAGACCAAAACGAAATTCACGTACTCTGGGCAAAGCTCAAACACGTCTAGCAAGCATTAAATCCATCAATTTAAGTCTAGATGTCGGAGAGGGATTGTCAGTCAAAGATTATACTGGAAAAATCGAAAGCCTGCGACAATCTCTAGAAGCATACAATACTACCCTCTCCACTATTGATGTCTTACTAACCCAGATCCTTGAAAATGAGCAAGATTTAGCAGATTATTCTGAGAAAATTTTGCGTGGTATTGCTTACAAATTTGGTAAGAATAGCTATGAGTATCAGATGGCTGGAGGTATTCGTAAAAGCGATCGCAAGCGTAATGTGCGTAAAAGCGTGGTTTCTGCTCTCGGTGAACCCGCCCCTACTGGTTCGTAAATCAAATAGAAAAAGAGACTAGTAATTGCTAGGGCGTGTTTTCAAAGTCTTAGATCCCCCCAACCCCCCTTAAAAAGGGGGGCTAAGAGTATCTTAAAGTCCCCCTTTTTAAGGGGGATTTAGGGGGATCTAAAAAGTTAAAGGGCTAAACCAAAACCAGTAGTTTGAAAACACGCCTTAGTCTCTACAAGGTTATTGCATAAGAATCTGGCGGATTAAAATGCTCATCACCTCATGTGGATTTTCGGTGGGTACTAGTGGACTCCAGTCGCCAACGCTGGCGTAGCCAATTACTTGTAAATAGTGAATGGTGCTGGTAACGGCTTTTGCAGAACCAATCAATGTATGTTTAATCGGTTCTCGCCGGGGTAATGGTTGTCTGGTTGGTTGATGGCTGGTGGATGTATCTAAATTTTCCCCAGACAAAAACTGTTCTAACTTGGACTGGGCAGATTCTGGTAATTGTGACATGATGATATTTATACTCCGATATTGGGGTTTATATAAAGGCGATCGCTGTCTTCTTTGCGGGATTTGGCGATCGCCTTTATCGATCTTGGGGTTTAGATAGGGGCGATGGCTGTCTTCTTTGCGGGATTTAGCGATCGCCTCGATCATACTTTGATAATAATGTATAATTTTATACTTGTCAATCACTATTTGAAAAATTTTTATTAATAATTCTCAAGTTTTAACGGAAATAAATTATGACCAAATAATTACTAATTCGTAATTTGTAATTAAAGAGGGTACAGAGCAAGCATTGAATTAAGAATTCAGTGGTCAACAAGAAAGTGGCGCTTTTTTGCCCTCACTAATTGCAACTACGAATTACGAATTATTAATTACGAATTACCTTGACCCATTCACAATTTGCAAAATATGAAAACCTACGACTGGATTGTTGTTGGTGGTGGAATTACAGGTGCTGCACTCTCTTACGAACTAGCGAAAAAAGGTTTTGCTGTACTTTTGCTAGAACAAGATGTTACACCACAAAATGCAACTCGCTATAGTTATGGTGGACTTGCTTATTGGTCTGGTGCTACACCGCTAACTCGGCGATTGTGCGAAGAAGCGATCGCACGTTACCATATCCTATCTCAAGAGTTAGACGCTGATATCCAATTTCGGGAACTAGATTTATTACTGACTATTTCAGCCCATAACGACCCAGAAACAACTGCGGCATCATATAATCAGTTTGCCATTCCACCCCGTTTACTCAGTATCCAAGAAGCTTGTGAGTTGGAACCGCAACTAAATCAAGAGGCGATATCTGGGGCTTTAACTGTCAAACACGGTCATATTCACCCAGAAAAAACAGCACAAGCTTACATCCAAGCTTTTGAGCGGGCTGGGGGTGAAATGCAGATTACCCAAGTATTGCAAGTATTGCAAGATGGTGTACAAACTACCACTGCAACTTTCCACAGCGCTAACGTTGTCATCTGTGCGGGTGGACTCAGCCGCCAGCTCCTCAAATCTGCTGGTGTTTCCATCAAGCTGTATTTTACCCACGAAGAAATCATTCAAACCCCACCTGTTGATGTCAGGTTACGCACCTTAGTTATGCCAGCGAATCAACAACGGTTTCAACTAGAAGCTGAATCTACTCAAGTTGATGAATTATGGGATGAATTTGGTAATGAGTTAGTACCAGCAATTTTAGATGCGGGTGCGATTCAGTTTCAAGATGGTAGTATCCGCATCGGTCAAATTAGCCGTGCGATCGCAGATCCTCATGCCAAGATAAACTCAGACGTAAGCGAAAAATGGTTGCGACAAAGTGTTGGTCAAATTTTACCAGCATTGGAGAATTTACCAGGGACTTGGTATCACTGCTTAGTGGCATTTAGTAGCAATCAACTCCCCTTAATTGGTGCTATTCCAGGATTTGAAGGCGTTCATGTTTTCTCTGGGTTTAGTAATCCCCTAGTACTTATACCACCTTTGGCAAAGCGCTTTGCTAATTTTGCAACTGGCCAGGAAGATGAAATTATTACACAAATGCTAATCTAAAAGCCCGCAGCGAAAAACACAAATATTACTAATGCTGGCACATTAGGTGCAGTCAAACTTTGGAGTTATAAAAAGGGGATATGACCTGCACTGATTTTAGTTCAATCTCATTCTTGGTTAATTGACAATAGTGCAGCTTGTCTGTCTAAATAAATAATTAGAGTTCGCCTAATTTTCAGTAAAGGAACAGCAGCAATGTCTTCCATTGAGGACAACAAAATAATTGCTCAACGGTGGATTGAACTTATTAGCGAGCATAAAATCGAAGAAATTTGCGAGATAACCGCCCCGACTTGGAAAATGCACGGTGGTTTACCAGGACTTCCCCTTGGCCCTGAAGGAGTACGCAAACTCTTTGGTTCATTTGGGCCTATCCAGCAGAAATGGACAATTGAAGACGTAATTGCTGAAGGTGACAAAGTTGTTGTGCGTGCGACTAATACCTGCATCCAAGAGAGTTTCCTTGGCATACCTAGTTGCGGCCGTCAACAGACATTCACTGCTACGTTCATTCATTATATTGCCGACGGAAAGATAATTGAAACCTGGCGAAACGCTGACGATCTTGGACGAGTTCTTCAGCTTGGGGCACGAATTGAACCAGGAGTATCTAAGCAATAGCAGTGTAGGTGGAAGATTTTAACCTGACTTAATAATTAAAACTATTGTTGTATTAACCAGCTATCTATTCAGCATCGACAATAATTTTGCACAAAGATAGCCGTTTTTAACTGTCTAGAATCAAAAATGTTCGTGGAAGAGAAAGGTTTCGTTCATCCATAACGTATTGCATAGATATGAGAATCTTTATAAAGTTAATAAAGCTTAATATTAAAAAGATTGTTTTTTATTACAAAAACAATCTTTTTTGTATAAGGCGTCACTTTTTACTAGTAAACTATCGCACTAATATCACACTTTAAAGATTGATATTGTCAGCTTTCTATAAGTTGGCTGATTCATCAACAGGAAAATTCATAAAAAGATGAGAAGACAATTTAACCGACGCAAGTTTATAATCTACGGTTCTTTAACTTTTGGAAGCAGCTTTTTTTTGAAAGCTTGCGCGAATAATTCTCCAACTGCTACACAGAGTCCAGTTGCGCCTCCTACTGCTTCACCAGCGGCGGCTACTGCTGGTGACACCATAAAAGTAGGTATTTTGCACTCTCTGAGTGGTACGATGTCTATTAGTGAAAAAAGTGTTGTTGATGCTGAAAAATTAGCAATCAAAGAAATTAACGCTGCTGGTGGTGTCTTAGGTAAACAAATTGAAGCAATTACCGAAGATGGTGCTTCTAACTGGGATACTTTTAGAGAAAAAGCAACCAAGCTAATCGATCAAGATAAAGTTGCTGTAGTCTTTGGTTGTTGGACTTCTGCTAGCCGTAAGAATGTCAAGCCAGTATTCGAGAGCAAAAACCACATGCTCTGGTATCCTGTGCAATACGAAGGTCAAGAGTGTTCTAAAAATATTTTCTACACTGGCGCTGCGCCAAATCAACAAATTGAACCATCTGTTGATTGGCTGTTAAAAAATAAGGGCAAAGAATTCTTCTTAGTTGGCTCTGACTATGTTTTTCCCCGGACTGCTAACACAATTATTAAAGCTCAACTAGAAGCTTTAGGCGGAAAAACAGTTGGTGAAGACTATTTACCTCTTGGGAACACCGAGGTTACACCAATTATCACTAAAATTAAGCAAGCTTTGCCGAATGGAGGTGTAATTTACAATACTCTAAATGGTGATAGCAACGTTGCTTTTTTCAAACAATTGAAAGGTGCTGGATTGACACCAGAAAGATATCCTTCCATGTCTGTCAGTATTGCCGAAGAAGAAGTTAAAGCAATTGGTGTAGAGTATCTCAAAGGTCACTACGCTGCTTGGAATTACTTCCAAACAGTAGACACACCTGCTAATAAAAAGTTTGTCGCAGCTTTCAAAAAAGAATACGGTGAAAATCGGGTAACAAATGACCCAATGGAAGCAGCATACATTGCAGTTTATTTGTGGAAGCAAGCAGTTCAAAAAGCTGGTACTACAGATATAGCTAAAGTAAGTGCTGCGGCTTATGGTCAAACTTTAGATGCACCTGAAGGTAAGGTGACAATGGATGCTAATCATCACATATCTAAAATTGTGCGAATTGGTCAAGTTAGGCTAGATGGTTTGTTCGATATTGTCTATGCTACTCCGACAGCAGTTGAACCAGTTCCTTGGAATCAATTTGTCAAAGAAACTAAGGGATTTGCTTGTGATTGGAGTGACCCTGCTAAGGGTGGTAAATACAAGAAAGTTTAATTCATTAGTCATTAGTCATTAGTCATTAGTCATCAGTCATTAGTCATTAGTCATCAGTTAATAGTTACAAGCAACAAAGGACAAAAGACAAAGGACAAAGGACAAATGACTAATGACAAATAAGGAGAAATAAGTGTTAGCAGGATTTTTAGAAGCTGTATTTAATGGTATTAGTATTGGCGCAGTATTATTAATTGCTGCGTTGGGACTGGCGATTATATTTGGATTGATGGGCGTCATCAATATGGCGCATGGTGAATTGATGATGTTTGGTGCTTATACAACTTATGTTGTGCAAAATGGCTGCAAACAATTGGGTGGGGTGTGGTTTGAAGTCTATATATTTTTGGCTTTAATTATTGCTTTTATATTCACGGCTGCTGTGGGATTAATTTTAGAAAAAGGCGTGATTCGTTATCTCTATGGACGCCCATTAGAAACTCTACTAGCAACTTGGGGAGTAAGTTTAATTTTTCAGCAGTTTGTCCGCAGCGTGAATTGGGTATTGATAATTGGTATAGGCTTATTTTCTCTGCTGTTTTTTGGAGGTTTATGGATTTTAAATTCCCGCACTGATTTAGGAAGAGTTCGTAACTGGATTGTAGCGGTGATATTTTTATTATCGCTGGGGGTGACAATCACAACGGGCAATTTATTGAGTCAAACTTATCAGTTAGCAGTAACTCAACCTTGGTTTGGCGCTCAAAATGTGGATGTAACAGCACCTACTTGGTTACAAGCAGGGATGTCTTTAGGTGGTGTACAATTACCCTTTGCCAGATTATTTATTATTGCTTTAACAATAATCTGTGTGGCAGGAATTTATTTATTTTTACAACGTTCTAGCTGGGGTTTAAGAATTCGGGCTGTGACGCAAAACCGGAGTATGAGTGCTTGTTTGGGTATCCCAACTCAAAAGGTCGATGCGATTACTTTTGCATTGGGTTCTGGTTTAGCTGGTGTGGCTGGATGTGCGATTAGTTTGCTTGGTTCTGTGGGGCCAAATACGGGACAAAACTATATTATTGATACTTTTATGGTGGTTGTCGTTGGAGGTGTGGGGAATTTAGCTGGGACGATTGTGGCTGCTTTGGGTATTGGTACGGCTAATTTTTTAATTGGTTCTGGGACTTTGGCTTTGTTGTTGAGTTCTGTTAAACCTTTGGCTGATTTGTTTACTTTTTTTGCCACGACGAGTATGGCTAAGGTGATGGTGTTTGCGCTGATTATTGTGTTTTTACAGTGGAAGCCTGGGGGGATTTTTCCGCAGAAGGGACGTACTGTTGATGTTTAAACCGCAGAGGCACGGAGGACGCAGAGAATGAGGAAGAGGGGAGGAAGGTTAATTTTAATTGAGGTGGGGGTGGTGGTTGCAATCGCACTTTTCCTCATTATGATTATGCCACTGCTACTGTCGGAGTTTCGCCTGAATTTGTTGGGGCGATTTTTATCACTGGCGATCGCAGCTTTGGGTATTGATTTGATTTGGGGGTATACTGGTTTATTGAGTTTGGGACATGGTATTTTCTTTGGTTTGGGTGGATATGCGATCGCAATGTACCTGAAACTGCAAGTCCCTAGTGGAGAATTGCCTGATTTCATGGGACTTTATGGGGTTACAGAACTTCCCGCATTTTGGCAACCTTTTTATTCGTTTCCTTTGACAATAGCTTTGCTGGTACTAATTCCAGGGTTATTGGCGGGATTGTTGGGATATTTAGTTTTCCGAAATCGCCTCAAGGGAGTTTATTTTTCTATTTTGACTCAAGCCGGAACTATTGTATTTTTCAACTTCTTTAACGGTCAGCAAAAACTATTCAATGGTACGAACGGACTGATAGATTTTACAACCTTATTTGGAGCAACGGTCAGCGATGCCAAAACGCAGTTTATTTTCTACACGCTGACGGTAGTATTTCTCGCAGCCACCTACGGAATTTGTCGCTGGTTGACAACTGGACGCTTTGGTAGGTTGTTGATAGCGATTCGTGATGATGAAAGTCGGGTAAGATTTTCTGGCTACGACCCTACAGATTTTAAGGTAGTGGTGTTTGCAGTTTCCGGTGCGATCGCAGGTATAGCAGGAGCATTTTACACCATTCAAAGTGGTTCTGTCTCACCCAGAGCAATGGATATTGCCTTTTCAATTGAAATGGTGATTTGGGTAGCTGTAGGCGGACGCGCTACTTTAATTGGGGCGATTGTCGGAACTTTGTTAGTAAATTATGCCCGCACTTTTTTAAGCGAACAATTTGCCGAAATCTGGCTATTTTTCCAAGGCGCACTATTTTTGATAGTCGTTACAGTCCTTCCTGACGGCATTGTGGGATGGTTGCGTAGTCAGAATATTTCTCTTTTCCACCGTCGTCAAGAAATTGCTACATATCCCACCTTGGAAGAAGACCCCGAAGTGCAACATGAACGCGAAAATATTGGAAACTGAAAACGTAACTGTTAGTTTTGACGGTTTTAAGGCTTTAAACCAGCTTAACTTTAGTATGGATGTGGGTGAATTACGAGTAGTAATTGGCCCCAATGGTGCGGGAAAGACCACGTTTCTGGATGTGATTACGGGGAAAGTTCAGCCAACCGTTGGGCGAGTCTTATTCAAAGGTAAAAACCTACGTTCTTTACCTGAATATAAAATTGCCCGATTGGGAATTGGGCGCAAGTTTCAAACACCCAGAATTTACCTGAACTTAACGCCCCGTGAAAATTTAGAAATTACCAGTAACAAGAAGAAAAATGTCTTTTCTACTTTGTTTGAACATTCTAACGCTGTTGAAAAGAATAATATTAAAGGATTATTAGAAACCATCGGTTTAACGCCAAAAGCCGATATCAGAGCAGCTTTACTTTCTCACGGAGAAAAGCAACGTTTAGAAATTGGGATGTTAGTAGCACAGTCCCCAGATTTATTACTTGTTGATGAACCAGTTGCGGGTTTAACAGATGAAGAAACCTACAACATTGGCGAATTACTTTTAGCACTAGCGCAGAGTCATTCAATTTTAGTAATTGAACATGATATGGAATTTGTGCGTCAAATTGCCAAGAAAGTAACGGTGTTACATGAAGGTTCGGTATTGTGCGAAGGTAATTTTGAAGAAGTGCAAAATGACTCTCGTGTGATTGAAGTGTATTTGGGAAAACAGGAAGAATGAAAAGCCCCACCCATGAAGGGATGGGGCTTAAGGAAGAAGGAAGGAGTCAGGAGGAAGAAGGTAGAGCTATCATTCCAGTTTTTGCAGAGTAGATACTAGAATACGCTGCATTTCATCAACTTCTTTTAAAGCAGAATCAAACATTTCAGGTGCAAGTAATTTTACTTCTTTAGCAATAATCAACTGCGTGTCTAACTCTCTTAAAGAACCTAAGCTTATTTGCAAAAAACGAACGTATTCCGCTTTCGATACCCGCCCATACCCTTCTGCAATATTAGAGGGTACTGAAACCGCAGAACGTCTAATTTGACTCGTTAAACCGTAGATTTCGGAGTTAGGAAAATGTTTAGTCAGTTCGTAACATTTTTTAGCAAGCTGAATACCACGTTGCCAAATAAACTGTTCTCGGTGGCTCATAAGTTTGATGGAAGAAGTTTGAAGTTCAGTTGTTATTTTATCACTTCTTCCTCCTTGCTTCTTCCCTCTTCCTTAGTAACGGCGGGGCGGCGGTTCCTCCCCACCCATGAAGGGATGGGGCTTCCCCGCCGTTACTTTATGAAACAATTCGCAATACGCATTTTTATACCCGCTCAACAACTTCATCTTTTTTCCAAATAACAGATTCTTCCATTTCAGCGTGTGTGCGACTAATTGGATTTACTTTAAGTGTAATCTTTCTGCGATTGGGATTGCTGCCAGCATTGATACCAAAAAATACGCTACTACCTATCTCTAACTTTGCGATTGTAGCGCGATCATCTTCACTACCTGCTGGAGTCATTTCCCTAGTAATTCTGGTCGATTTGCGCTGTTAAACACCTGCTCTACTGTTAGCGTCCAATCAGCAATTACCACTGATTCCATACAAGTCGCACCTGTAAATACCTTATCTTCATACTGTCCCTCCACCCACTGGCAAATCGTAATTTGTTGTATCTGTGGGTCAACAATCCAATACTCTAATATTTCCCTAGCGGCATACTCCGTCCGCTTGTAACGATAATCACGAACGCGGTTTGCTGTTCCCGGAGAAACAATTTCAATCACTAACGCAGGTGGCGGCATATCACGGGTAAGGGTAGCACGAGTAGCACTGATAAGAGCACCATAAGATTCTTCTGTGTGAACCATTAAGTCAGGTAAACGACATCTCGCCCGTCGCCCCGCCACCTCAATTTCTGTATCCTTGTGAGCAACTAAATAAAAGGGGAAATGTTTTAGTAGTTCAACGAATAGAAATCTTGCCAGATTGCTATTTTCCTGACTTTCTGGTGGCATCTCAACTAGTTCTCCATCCACCAACTCATAGCGCGTGTCTGTACCATCGTCATAGGTAAGATATTCTTCAAAGGTCAGCAGTTTTTGGGTTTTCGTCGTTTGGGTCATTTGCTTTGCTTTCTTACCCTATACAGACTATCACTAATGATAGTGTAGTGAAGAAGTACATCATGTGACTGGAGAAAGAAACTTATGAATCCATTGCGCGTTCGCAATGGGCGAAAAAGCGAACTGCGAATTGCGAATTGTTCGGTCATTACAAATTAATATCATTTGTTGTACCAAGTTTTTCGCCACTGTTGCATTTGTTTAATCTCTATCTCTTGGGCTTTAACAATTTCTTGGGCTAATTTTTTGATTTCAGGGCGCTTAGACTTATTTAAAGCATCTTGCCCCATTGTTACAGCCCCTTCGTGGTGAGGAATCATCGCATTGATAAAGCGCAGATCAAATTCAGCATCGGCTGCACCTAAGTCTTGACTCATCATCATAGTTTTCATTTGGTTAGATGACATTTCCATCGTATGACCCATTTGACTGTCATAAGCCATTCGTTTATCTCCCGCCTTGGGATACCAAGCTTGTCGCCACCGCTTCATCTGAGTGATTTCTTGGTTTTGCGATTTGATAATATTGTCTGCTAGTTTTTTGATTTCAGGACGTTTTGATTTCACCTGAGCAACATTCGCCATTTCCACAGCCCCTTGATGGTGCGGTATCATAGCATCGATAAATCGTAAATCAAAATTAGCATCGGTTGGGCCTAAATCCATTCCCATGCTGTGATTCATCATCTGCTTGTCATTAGCATTGGTGGCGGTTTCCTTTGGCGCTTGGCTTTGGTTCTGAGAAGCAGTATTAGCACAGCCTGTAATTAACCCACCGCCTGAAGCGATCGCAGTAAAAGTTAACGCCAAAAAGCCATTCCTTAAAAATAGCAGTTGCATAAATCTTACCTAAGAGTTTTTTAATTCTAACGATTTAACTAATGATCTAATGAAATTAAGATGAAATCTAAAGATCCCCAATAACTTTTACGAAGTTGGGATCTTGTTTCTCATTTCTATGTTGTCATCAATACTTACATTGTCAAAGCTAGCAATAGTCATTTATTAGCTTCTGCCAAAGCAAGCGATCGCATTCTTGCAGTTACAAAAAGTTATCTCATAACATTTAATATTCATTCTTCTGTAATTTGCATTCCAAAACGCGAATCTACCAAAGGTGATAATGCCTAATGGTACAATAACAGAAGCATGAAAGCGTGAATACAAAACTCCTCATTTCTCCTCAAGAAGTCACGTCACTGTTAGCAGAAAACTCATCAAAAACTGTCATTATCGATACGCGAAGTCAAGAAGATTATGCTATTTCTCATATTTCTCAATCCATAAATATTAGAGATTTTTTCACCTATCTTTTAGAAAATTCCTCCCCAACAGGATTAAAGGAATTGCAAGAGTATTTTGCAGAAATCATGAGCAGGGTAGGAATATCTGGTGCAGAACAGTTAATTGTTTATGAAGATGCTTTAAATAAAGGTTATGGTCAATCTTGTCGAGCAGCTTTTTTACTGAAATATTTGGGTTGCGCTCAGGTATCTATTTTACACGGAGGATATAGAGCATGGCTTAAGGCAGAATTACCTACTACCGATGAAGTACCGCAGCGTGAAAGCAGCATATTTAGATTGCATCCCAACGCTGACATAATGGTGACTACCACCGAGATGTTGCAAGCAATTGAAAATCCAGCAATTATTAAATTAGATGTGCGCGATCGCAACGAATGGCTTGGGTTGAATTCATCTCCTTATCATCCTGATTTTTGTCCTCGCAAAGGTAGAATCCCTAACGCAGTATGGTTAGAATGGCATCATCTAATGAATTCTGAATCGGAAATTCCCACGTTCCGATCGCCAGATGAAATCCGAGAAATTTGTCAGTCACTAGGTATTACTTCTGAGTCCACTGTGTATATTTACTGCTTTAAGGGTTCAAGGGCTGCGAATACATTAATAGCCCTTGAAGAGGCAGGAATTTCTGCTAGAAATTATTTTGGCTCTTGGAATGAATGGTCTCGTGATTTTTCACTACCAATTGATAGCAGAGTCATGCAATGAGCGTATAAAGTAATACGTTTGGGTTGAAAATATGAGTAGCATTATTGCGTCGCTACAATCCAAATACAACAGTCGAAGCATAGGTTAGGACTATGTTGGTTGCTGAAACCTTTGATAATACTGAGTTTCTACTCAGCACTCAGCACTCAGCACTCAGCACTTTGCTATACATGAACACTTAATCGAACGCTGAATAAACCTTACAACACTACACTAAATCTGCGATTTAGTGGTGCAATAATTAACAAAGTGTAGGGGTTTAAATCCCTGGCTTCTATCAAGCCGCAAGTGTTGTGGCTCTTGTCTTTATCCCCGTTACAACACGTAATTGCGTTAGCGCAGCGTTAGCGAGTCCGCGTACTCTTACAGAGAAGCAAGCTACGCGCAGCGTCTCGTAGAGAGCGTCATTGCGAATTGCGAATTGCGAATTGCGAATTGGTTTAAGTGGCGGGTCTGAATCACTTACCCATTGATTCTCAATCTTGAATTCTGAATTCTTCTTCAATCAAACATCAACATTTATTTGTTCTATCTGTCTAGCAGCTTTATCCCAAAGCTTTGCTGAAGTCTCATCTTGCCAATGAGTTCTTAAATTTTCCGCTTTTTTGTGACATATTCGCTCTAACATTTCTAATATTGCGGATAATGTCAATTTATTAATTAATGATTCTAAAATTTCCATATATTCTTTTTGCATGATAATTACCTCCTTAACGTTACGCAAACGCTCCGAATTCAAAATTCAAAATTCAAAGATTTTAGACACCTATAAATAAATTTAGGGGCTAACTGCAAATTTTCACATTACTCCAACGCTCAAGTATTAGGTAATTTCTGGAGACAAAAGCTCATCTATGCCAAATAAATATTTATTAAGAAGTGTTTGAGTTATTTTAAAGTCAAAATCTTTTCTAATATCTGAAAACTTTGCAACAGTTTGTCAAATAAGGGAATGGGCATTGAAAGAGGCAGAGGTAGAGAGGAGAAAGACTTACTGCAACTTCTCCCCTGCTCACCTCATCTCCCTATTCCCCAGTCTTTATTTACTCGAATGCGACTTTTCCGGCATGACTATATTAGTGTGGCTTGCCTTGCCATTTTTGCCGTTAGTATTTCCGTTACCATTGCGCGGATGGATAACACCATAACCACCGTGGTTACGTTCGTAAATTACATTAATCTCTCCAGTTTCAGAATTGTGGAACATATAAAAGTCGTGTCCCACGAGTTGCAGTTGTTCTAGGGCTTCTGCAACCGTCATCGGCGGCATGGAAAAATATTTGGTGCGAACGACTTCGTTGGGCAATTCGGCGGTGCGATCGCCAATTAAATCTGTTACTATCGACTCTGGAATAACTACTTCTGTGGGTTGAGCATGAGTTTTGTGGTCTTGACGCCGTTCTTTATATTTCCGCAGTTGACGGGCAATTTTATCTGCAACTAAGTCAATGCTGGCATATAGACTTTCGCTGCTTTCCTCGGCACGAATCACGCTACCATTAGCATAAATAGTTACTTCAGCCGCTTGTCTTGGATTGATTCGGGGATTCCGGGCGACGCTAAGATGCACATCCACTTCATTTGTAATGCTTTGAAAGTGACTAACTGCTTTTTCAATCTTTTGATGTACATACTCACGAATCGCATCGGTGATTTCAATATTTTTGCCGTGGATGACAAGCTTCATGTAATACTCTCCCACTGAATATTTTGGATGTGTGAATTTGCTTTGTATGAAAAGAAATTGCGGTAAGGTTTATTACTCCCGCCAAAACAAATTGTGAACTATATTGTATCTACTGCTGTTAAGCTGTCTCTCAACTTACTGCATCTGAGGAATTGTCAAGTATACCCTTGATTTACCTCCTCATCTCTGCGCTGATGTCTAATTGTATATCCAATTAGCACTTTTGAGTGAGGAAATCTAATTGTAGCTCCTATGACTACCTTTTCCTTTAAAGGAATGCTTACAGAACTGTTGATATTTGCTCCTTCTGTGTTCGATTGAGGTTTGCTTGCTGTTGTTCAAGAATACAAGGCTTTGTGGAAGTTTGATTCTGTTTGAAATGCAAACAATGATATTAAAGTCATCAGCCAGTACATTCTTTTTTTTCTTTATTGTCTTGGCATAATGCTTATTGCAGAGAATTCCTCCTAAAACCTATTGAGGTTATCTATTCAAGCTAGCACTTTGCATTTTCTAATGCATCTTCCCTTGACTTTCCTTTAAAATCCTTTGCAAAGCTTGACAATTGTTGATTATAATCCTCTAACTTGAAATATATTTAGTTCTTTATACGGTTGAATTTTGGCATGATCCATAGTAATAATAAACCACATAAAAACATTTGTTTGCTATATAACCAAGGATTAATACCTTACTTGGAAGCTCATGGATGGCAGCGATCGCTTCTGACTGAGCGCATTCATGACCCCAGTCTAGATGATGTGTTAATTTTGCTAGAACATCCTCCTGTCTACACTCTGGGACAAGGAAGCAACTCAGACTTTCTCAAATTTGAGATTGACAAAGGTCAGTATGATGTGCATCGAGTTGAACGAGGCGGTGAAGTTACTTACCATTGTCCCGGTCAACTGGTGGGCTATCCAATTTTAAATCTGCAACGTTATCGTCAAGACCTCCATTGGTACTTACGGCAACTCGAAGAAGTAATAATTCGCGTATTGGCAATTTATGGATTGCAAGGAGAAAGAATTCCGGCTTTTACTGGCGTTTGGTTGCAAGGGCGAAAAGTCGCAGCTATTGGTATTAAAGTCAGCCGTTGGATTACTATGCACGGCTTTGCGTTAAATGTTTGTTCAGACATGACAGGCTTTGAGCGCATTGTACCCTGTGGCATTTCTGACAAACCTGTAGGCAGTTTAGCCGAATGGATTCCAGATATCACTTGCCAAGAAGTGCGTTTTTACATAGCACAATCTTTTGCGGAAGTCTTTGGCGTGGAATTAGTAGAATCTCATACCAATTCTGTATGAAGCTGCGCCAAAACAGAAGGTGGTGCATTGGATAGAAAAGTTATGGGTATGAGATTGGAAGTTGAGATAAAAGAAAGCCAACAAGAGTTGTAGAAAGCCCTCAAACATGCTACGACCGCAAGCAGCACAGCATTCGATTGATTACAAATGCTTTACTTGCTTAAAAGCGGTCAAGTGAGCAGCAGGCGATCGCGCTTCTGAACTCATAGGACGAGATGCAATGGGAAAGTTGCAAAACCCTCGTGCAACTACAGCAGAAATTAACTGATGTACTAAAAACAATTACACTTCAACAGATTGTTTCTGTGACTTATTACGACTTTATTCTTGAAGCTTTATTTAGCGCAGCTTCATAAAGAATTGGTATTACCACCCTATTGTTTAATGGTAATTTGGTAGCGTAATAAAAAATCACGTAAAAGTAACATGGTTTTACTTAACTGGAAATCTTGTATAACAGCAATAACCTTGACTGCCATCAGTCTTACTGCATCCAAGTCGGCATTGGCGGTATCTTTATACTCAGTTACTGACTTAGGCGCTCTTACTGGAGACCCCTTCAGTTATGCTCAAGACATCAATGACTCTGGTGAGGTAATCATTAATTCTTCTGGAGATTCTTTTTCTTCTTTTTTGTACAGTAATGGTTCGCTCAAAAAAATTAGTCCGCTGCCTGGTGATAATGGAATTGCAGTGGAAAGTATCAATAACTTGGGACAAGTAGTTGGTAATTCGGGCAGTGAGAATCACGCCTTTATTTACAGTGGTGGAACAACCCAAAGTCTCGGTTTTAACGGCATTCCATATGCTATCAATGACTCCAGTGAAGTGGTTGGCGGTACAAGTGGTGGCGGTATATTTCCAGAGCTTGCCTTTCCCTACGGAGCCGCTTTCCTATACAGCAATGGTACAACAACTATCATTAACAATAATTTAGAAGAAAATTATATTGCCTATGGCATAAATAATCGAAGTCAGGTAGTTGGCATTTTCGGTTCTCCCAGCCGAGCCTTTTTATACGACAACGGCATAATCACTAATATCGGCACCCTCCCTGGTGACAACTACAGTTCAGCGCTGGATATTAATGACTCAGGACAAATGATTGGTATTTCTGGACTCAGTGAAGGAGAGAATATTAGTACTTTTCTTTATAGTTCTAGTACTGGACTCCAAGACATTGGTAGGTTAAGTCCTACAGATTTGTTCATTGGTCAGGGGATTAATAATTTGGGTCAGGTAGTCGGGTATTCTCGCACTAACGATGCAGGGGCTTTACTTTATAGTGATAACACTTTGTACAACTTGAATGACCTGATTGCTCCCGGTTCAGACGCTGGCCTTACCTTAACACAAGCATTTGACATTAATATTAATGGACAAATTGTAGGTATTGGTGCAGTTAATAATGAATTTCATGCTTTCCTCTTGACGCCAGTTTCATCTGTCTCTGTAGCTGAACCAACTTCAGGCATTCCTATTTTGTCGTTCACTGCTGTCGTAATTTTATTTGCAGCATTCAAGCGCAAATCTTACTCTAGCAGTGCAGCCATACAACAAAGAAGTGAATGCAATACATTTCAGGTAAACAAAGTGATTACTTGAGAGTCTGGATTTATTTAATCTGTATTTACTAATGTAGGGTACATTAGTACGCTATCACTAACGCACTCTACAAAATTAAAGTTTCACAAAGCTCAAGCTCTTGATTATCCAGATATAGGAATCATATTTGATTTCTGAAATTATCTACGTAGCTGGGGATAAGGGGTAATGGGGAGTAGGGAGTAGGGAATAGGGCTGAAGGCTTTTCGAGTTGTACGGAGTTTTTTCAAAACCTGAAAAGCCAGATTAAATCAGACTTTTTGAATTTTGAATTGGTATAGCAAGAGGCAGGGGGCAAGAGGCAGGAGGTAAAAACATTACTCTTCGTGACATTCACGCTTGTCATTATGTCCTAACCTGTATGACTATGGCTATATAACTGCGGTTGTCAAAGCTAGAATTTGATTATTTTTAAATTTTTATATTAACTTTTTACGGCTGTCAAGCACCACTTTGCGCGTGAATTACTCAAATAATCTCCAGGTATATGCCCCATCGATAACGTCTCTAAGAGAACGTGATTGGACAGCTTTGATAGAACTATTTGATAGAGACGACGGTGATGAAATTGAAGCCGATATCAGCGATAGTTTGTTTTGGCTAATCCCTGAACCTTGTTGGGAAGATGATCCCTTTGATTTCTTGCGCGAGTACCTTTAAGTAGTGCTGAGTGCTGTTGGCGGTAGCGGGGCGTTTAGCTCGTGATGAGTGATGAGTGCAAAAGAAGCCTTTAATTTATAACTCCTAACTATCTAACGTTGAGGCGACTTAGGAAAATACGTAGGCGATCGCTTTGGGGATTGGTCAGCACTTCATAGGCTGGGCCTTGTTCTGTCACAATACCTTTGTCTAAAAATATCACTTGATGGGCTACTTCTTGCGCAAATTGCATTTCATGGGTGACAACTACCATTGTCATGCCTTCTGTGGCTAATTGCTGCATCACTTGCAGAACTTCGCCAACGAGTTCAGGATCTAGAGCGCTGGTGGGTTCGTCAAATAGCATGATTTGGGGATTCATACATAAACTACGAGCGATCGCTACTCGTTGCTTTTGTCCGCCAGAAAGTTGTTCGGGATAAGCAGAGGCTTTGTCAGATAAACCGACTTTTTCTAAATATAATCTCGCTAGTTGGGCGCTTTGCTTTGGTGTTTTACCCAAGACTTTACGCGGTGCGAGTGTCATATTTTCTAAAACGCTGAGATGGGGAAACAGGTTGAACTGTTGGAAAACCATGCCTACTTGTGTTCGTAGTTGCCGCAGTTGGCTATAGTTGACAGTGGGTCGGGATAAGTTGATTCCGTTGATGATTAAACGCCCTTTGTCAATCGTTTCTAGGCGGTTGAAGCAGCGTAGTAGGGTACTTTTACCACAGCCGGAGGAACCAATAACTGCAACGACTTCTCCCCGATTGATTTCGCCGGTGATTCCTTTGAGAACTTTCAGGGAACCAAAGTTTTTTTCGATATTGTCAAAAATAATCGCGGGGATGGTATTGTTCATAACTTATGTCAAGCTGCTCTAAAGTTGATTGTAATGTTTTAAGAAACCGCAGAGGCACAGAAGGAGAGAAGATAATATGGCTAAATTTGGTTTTATACGTTGGCTGTATTTATGTGTCTTCGTAGGTTTTAGCTGTTTATTACTGATTAGCTGTGCTGTGAACTCTAGCGCGGGGAAAACTTTGCGGGTTGCTACCGAACCGGCGTTTCCACCTTTTGAGTTTCAAGGAAAAGGTGGCGAGTTGCAGGGGTTTTCCATTGATTTGATGAATGCGATTGCTTCTTCTGCTAACTTTAAAGTTGATTTTCAAAGTCTGCCTTTTGATGGCATTATCCCAGCTTTGCAAGCCAAAACGGTAGATGCGGCCATTAGTTCAATCACAATTACTGAGGAGAGGGCGAAAACGATTTCTTTTTCCCGTCCTTATTTTAAGGCTGGGTTAGCGATCGCAATTCGTGCAGACAATCAAGAAATTACTGGTTTTGACAGTCTCAAAAATAAAAAAATTGCGGTACAAGTTGGCACAACTGGGGCTGCAAAGGCTAAGAGTATTCCTGGGGTGCAAATTCGCAGTTTTGATTCAGCACCCTTAGCCCTGCAAGAATTGCTCAACGGTAATGTCGATGCAGTAATTAATGATGCACCTGTGACTATATATGCTATTAATACGGGCAATCTTCAGGGAATTAAAGTAGTACAGAAATTGCTGACGGAGGAGTTTTATGGAATTGCTACAGCTAAAAACTCGCCAAATTTGATATTGATCAATGATGGCTTGGATCGGGTACTGAAAAATGGCACTTATTCCCAAATTTACCATAAATGGTTTAAAGTTGAACCACCATCACTACCAGCTAAATCACCATTTGAGAATCAAACTAACGCTGGCGCACCTAAAATATTAACTTCAATTAGCGTGATATTGCAGGCTTTTCCAAGTTTATTGCAGGGTGCATTGATAACGTTGCAATTGACGATACTTTCTGTAGTATTTGGTTTAATTGGCGGTTCCTTGATTGGTATTGTTCGCCTTTCTCATATTGCACCTGTGCGTTGGTTAGCGAGGGCGTATGTAGATTTTTTTCGAGGAACGCCTTTGCTAGTGCAAATTTTTATGATTTACTTTGGATTACCCGCAATTTTGCAAGAACTTGGCTTGACATTTACTTTTGATCGCCTAAGCGCTGGAGTAATTGCTTTAAGCTTGAATAGCGCTGCATACATTGCCGAAGTTGTCCGTGCTGGAATTCAATCGATTGAAATAGGACAAGCAGAAGCAGCAAAATCATTAGGTTTGAGTTCTGTGCAAACTATGAGGTATGTAATTTTTCCCCAAGCTTTCCGGCGGATGATTCCACCTTTGGGTAATGAGTTTATTAGTTTGTTGAAAGATACTAGCTTAGTTTCTGTGATTGGGTTTGAAGAATTACTACGTAAAGGACAGTTAATTGTTGCTGATAACTATCGCGCCTTTGAAATTTACACAGGTGTAGCGGTGGTTTATTTATGTTTGACATTACTTTCTTCCCAAGCGTTTAGTCGCTTAGAAGTGTGGATGAATCCGGTTAAAGGAGAGAAGAAATACGATACATAATAATTTTCAGTAGGGTGTGTTACGCCGCAGGCTAACGCACCTGAACAGAGGAATTGAAGGGGAGCATTCCAATTTGACTTTTGATTGGTTGAGTTGCCTTTTGTATATTATTTTTGTAGTAATAACTCGAAGAATGTTTCTTTGTCAATGCCAATATCTTGAATCATTCCCATCAAAGTACCTTGTTTTAGGTCTTTCCCAGAATGAATTAGAACGACAACTCGACTGCCGTGAACATTCTTATAAATAGCATGGCTACCCTTTTAACGATCAAGATAAAAACCCAATTTTTCAATAACTTTAACAAAGTCTTGAGCTTTGATACTAGGAAAATTACTCATATTAAAATACTTAATAGCTTAACAATTAAATCTTCTTTAGGGATAGGTTGATTATCAGCCATTAAACTTTCAAGATATAATTCAATAGCTTCCGTAATATTATTAATAGCTTCTTCAAAAGTATCGCCTTGAGAATGGCAACCTTTGAGAATAGGACAAAAAGCGTGATAACCACCATCTTGTTCTTTTTCCAGAAGAACTGTATAGTTATAAGCTTGCTTACTGTTGTTTTCCATATATTTTCACCTTTTGTAAAAGCTATTAATTTTAACTTAGACCTATTCCATAATGATAGAACAGATTTTGCTGTGGGTTAATATTTTGTTCAAATAGGTTTGATACAGGTAATTTGGATTGGATTGCACTTTAATCAAACAAAAATGTATGACAATTCTCAATGCTCGTAATTTATCCTTAGAAAAAGTTCATCGTCTGTTTGGTTTTCAAGAACAGTACAGTGAATCATTTTCTAACTACTTATCTCTGGAACATCTTGCGGAAGAAGAACAGCAGGAACTTCTGCAAATTAAAAATGACTTTGATAGATATCTGACTGCTGGCAAAATTTCTAAAGGTCTGGTAAAGTTTTTTGCAGTTGCGCCTTTACTAAGATTAGCTGGTTTTTATCGTTATCCGATCGAGATTGTTTTGGAGGAAAATATTGCTGATATTGAAGTTGAAGATGAAGATATCAAAATTAAAGGTAGATTTGATATTTTAGCTATTAGCAAAGCTAAACATACAAAGCCTCAAACATATTTTTGCGTACTGTTGATTGAATCTAAAAATAGCCAGATTGATATATCAACAGGTTTACCTCAGCTACTCACATACTCTTATAAAAATTTAGATAATCAAAAATCAGTTTGGGGATTAGCGACTAATGGGAGGAGTTATCAGTTTGTTTATATTGAACAAGGAAATCCCCCGATTTATTATCTGTTACCAGAATTAAATTTAATGGAAAGAGAGCGTTCAAGTCAGTTGCTACAAGTTTTGAAAGCAATTTGTCAGCTTTAAAAGTGAATTTTTTTATGCCTAAAAAAGAAAATCTGAACTGATCAGTAACAGAATAATGTCGGCGGTGTTTAGATTATCGTTAATTTGGTGATCCCACTCCTGTCCAGGTAGTATCTTGCGATCGTGCCAGCTTGAAATCACACCCTGCCATTCTAATATAGTCAGGTGTTTAGCTAGTTCATCCCGTAGAGTTTCGTCTTTGTGAGAGTAAGAAAAGAAAAGCCGTAACGATTCCTCTGGCATTTTTGGTCTCAGGAGTAGGATAAATCACGCTTTAAGGAAATTATAGTGTTTTTACCTGATTTGCTTGAGAACTAACGCCCTAAGTGCGATCGCCATACACTTGACCAAAACTATGATCGGGATTAATCTCAATCACTAAATCAACCGCTGTCGCATCTCTTACCAACGGCGTGATAAATAATTCCGGGTGAAGCGATCGCCAAAAATAATTGACAAATTGCTCTATCTCTGCATTACTCATTCCCGATTTCCCCGCAGCAATCATCTGCTGTTCCGCTTGTTTGCGCCACTCCAAAGAACAACGGTAATCGGTGGGATAAAGCACAATTAAGCTGTCCAATCGATTCCACAGTGGCAAATAATCGTGGAGGCGAAGATTCATATAGCGGGCAAATGCTCTATCTTCATCTATGACAATTGGCGGTGGCGCAGTATCAAATAAATCAGGGTCGATTGGTCGCACACCCACAAACCAACCTTCAAATAGTACAATATCTACATCCGTCACCATTTCGGAAGTAGTGCGATCGCCAGCACCTGCAAAAGCTGATTTATCAAAGCGGGGAAGCATGACTGGACTTTGCAACTCGCGGATTTGATCTAGTACATTTAAACCTAAGTCTATATCGTGGGTTCCTGGTGGGCCGCGCCAAATTAAGCGGGGATCTTGCTGTGTTAAAAGCAAGCGATCGCTGTAAGTTTTATATAAGTCATCCAAAGATAAACTCACAGTCCTGTATCCCAAATGAGCGAGAATCAAAATTAGAACCTTTGACATTGTGGTTTTACCAGTGCCTTGTCCTCCCAATATTCCTTGAATCAGGGGGCGTCCCAACTGTTGGCGCTGCGATGCTAGTTTGATCCCCAAAGGCAGCCACAAGTCCCACAATACCTGTAACATTTCCTGGGGTTGTACTTGGAGAGTAGCTTGGCAGAATTCGCTAAAAGCTGGAAAGACAGATTTTAGTAAATGCGATCGCCTTTCGATCATTGCATCAACATTTTCCGGTGCGATCCCAAAAGCTTTAGCCTTTAACCGATCTGCCAGCGCTGCTTCTCTTGCTTCCTGCTTCCAAGTTTCCCCTACCCCATTGGTTGCCAAAACACTCAGCCACAAATTCATAAATTCTCCATCTCACTACGATCCCAGCTTAAAAGCTTCGAGAAACAGGCTGTAGATGAAACCAACTTTCAGGAGATTTAGTGAGTCTACCAAGAGCGATCGCCTATCCAAAAAGCTGCGACTATAAAATATTCTGCTGGTAATTTCTGTCAACAGTACTAAAAAACCAGCTGCCACAATGTCTAACTCTGCCCGTTGTCCAGCTGTAGTGGAAACTGCGTTTCCCAGAAAAAAACCGAACAAAAAACTAATCATCAGTAACGATAGTCGTCGCCAAGGATTTAAAAACCATTGCCCAAAGCGTGTAGCAATGGCATCGAACAAGTTATTGAGACGAGTGTTTTGCATCAAAGGGACTTCTGGATAAAGTCAAGATATCTTGAAATATATCTATTATTAGGATAAGGAGGATACTGGTTTTAGCATCAGCTTGTTTGTTAATATTATAGATATCTACTGGAATTCCAGTATTTATTCAAATTTGACCATTCTATCATCTTCTTCAGAAGTACAGTTTCTTAGAGGGTGTTTAGAAACAATAAATATTTAGTTTGATCCCCACGTTCAAGCCTTAAAAATGGGAAAATGATTCAAAATTCCCCTTTTTCAAGGAAGCTAGTCCTTTAAGTGGGTTTCCTGACTTGTATCGATATTATCCATATACGGAAGTAAGCTACCCGTAGCATCTACCAAAAGGAGAAGGGACTTGCGTAGATTTAAAAAGGAGGATCTCTAAGCTATTGGTATATCACCAGGCAGTTTTCAAACATCTTCTGAAGGTAGCTTTTCATAGCAGAAGAGAAAAATATATCACTTAGATTTATTTGAGGTTTAGCAAAGGATATCTTGTAGAGGCCGCTAGTGGTTTCAGGAAACTTTTATTTTTTATACAAATGAATTGGCTGAATATCCTTCAAATGTATTCTAATCAAAATGATATTTATCATACATTTGTGTTTCTAATTTTAGGAAAGTCTATATTCGGCTATTTTGTGTGATTGCCTTTTGGGATAATAGGCTACTATTTGGTCAAGCCTAGACAAAATATTTATTTCTAATAACTATCAATATGAAATCTTCAGTGTATCGTAACGTCGGTATTACAGCTTTTTGCTTGGGACTGCTTGTTGCTCTGGTGGGATGCTTTGGAGTGAGTGTATCCTTTGAGTCCACCAATCCAGATACAAACCCAGATACATCTTCACAACTGCCAACAGAAACTCAAGAGTGGCAGACAACCTCGGTTGTACCTGAAAAAGGTATTTCCGCTAATCTATCTACTCCAGCACCTACCCCATCCAATCAAGTAGAACATAGCAGTAAAGAGAATACTTATCCTGTCTTGGCAGAGCGTGATAAATCAGCAAGCATTGCCAAGGATCAAGGGACTTTGCGAATGAGCAATCAAACAAATCAGCCTGTGCGGCTGGTTTTACTGGCACGACAGTCGGTAGCAAAAGGATCTAGTAAAAAACAGACTCACTATGATGTACCGGCACATTGGGATTTTGCTCCCCAAGAAGGTAGTGAGAAGGGACTGGTTCTATCCCTACCTCAGAATAATTTAAAGCTGGAGAAGGGAGATGTTTTAGTTGCTTTTGCACAAGATGGTTCCCGTCGTTACTGGGGCCCTTATGTTGTTGGCGAAACTCAATTACCTAAGTGGAATTCCCAAAACAGAGAATGGCAACTTGTGCTGAGTCAATAAATATTGCTAAGTGGTAAATATTGAGTACGGAAGCAATTTTTGGACAGTGGGCATTGTTTCCCGTTTGCTCAAACCTTTATTTCTACATCCTTACTCTACAGTTGGTAAAGTGTTAAATAATGAATATAGGACTCATATTTGGCCCCACCTTCCCCAGTCCCCAGTCTCTACGAGTAATTCACCGAATCAAATCGGATTGCTATAGAGGAAAATTGTTGAATTAAAAATTCCCAAGAACAAAAGATCGATAACCAACGACTATTGATTAGTGATTGTTGACTATTGACTAAATGAGAATGAAATTGAGTGTTAAGCACACTGTTGATCGGTGGTTCAACAAAATAGCAAAAAATCCAGCCCTGAGTGTAACTGTGTCGATTTTGTGGTTGATGGTGGTTGGCTGGGTGGCTTTTGGGTGGAATTTGGGCAACACTGGCTTGATTGATGAGACAGAGCCGCTCTTTGCCGAAGCTTCCCGCCAGATGTTCGTCACAGGTGATTGGATTACCCCATTTTTCAATGGTGACACTCGTTTCGATAAACCTGCTTTAATTTACTGGTGTCAGGCGATCGCATATCACATAATTGGCGTGAATGAATGGGCAGTACGCCTTCCTTCTGCGATCGCCGCATTCGGCTTAGTTTGTTTAGCTTTTTACACCATCCAGTGGTATCTGGCTAAACAAGACGAATTAGAGGAAGTTTCACGTCCGACTCGCCGCTACTTAACATCTTTTATAGCAGCAGCGCTCATGGCACTCAATCCCGAAACTATTATTTGGGCCAGAACGGGTGTCTCTGATATGCTGCTCACCGGATGCATCGCATCGGCTTTGTTATGTTTCTTTCTAGGGTATGCAGGGGAGCAGGGGAGCAGGGGAGCAGGGAGCAGGGGAGCAGGGAGCAGGGGAGCAGGGGGAGCAGGGGGAGCAGGGGGAGAAAGAATAACCAATGCCCGATTCCCTAATAAGTGGTATTTAGCTTTTTATGTGCTGATTGCTGGCGCAATTTTGACCAAAGGGCCAGTGGGAATTGTTTTACCAGGGCTAATTGTTGCCGCCTTTTTGCTTTACGTGGGTAAAGTGCGAGAGGTGTTGCGGGAAATGCACCTTCTCGTAGGTATACTGATAATTCTCGCTTTATCAGTGCCCTGGTATGCTTTAGTAATTTGGCGCAATGGCTGGAATTACATTAACTCCTTTTTTGGTTATCACAACCTGGAACGCTTTACAGAAGTAGTTAATGGTCACTCAGCACCTTGGTATTTTTACTTTTTAATTGTGCTGTTGGGTTTTGCACCATACTCAGTGTATTTACCAGCTTCTATAATCAGACTAAAGTTTTGGCAGCGATCGCATTGGCGATCCCTTGAACGTTTTCAGCAATTTGGTTTATTTGCCTGGTTCTGGTTTGCTAGCGTCTTTGCCTTTTTTAGCATTGCCGTTACTAAACTCCCTAGCTACGTATTGCCTTTAATGCCAGCAGCAGCAATCCTGGTAGCCTTGCTGTGGAGCGACCTTTTCCAGGAGAAAAGGGGATACAGAAGAGTAGGGGGAGATGCGGAAGATGCAGGAGACAAGGGAGAAAATTTTACCTCATCCTCCTCATCCTCCTCATCCCCCTCACTCGTCTGGAGTGGTTGGGTGAATGTAGTATTTTTATCAGTTCTGGCAACAGCACTGCTCAATATAACCCAGATATTAGGTACTGATCCAGCGATCAGTAACTTCCACGAACTAATTCAACAATCTGGTTTACCAGTAATTGCGGGTATAATTTGGCTAGTTTGTGCTATTTTGGTTGCGGGTTTATTATTGAGTCGCCGTTGGAACTACATTATTAGTATTAATTTAATCGGGTTTGTGGCGTTTATAATTTTTGTCTTAACGCCTGCTTCGTTCTTTATCGATCAAGAACGTCAATTACCCTTAAGGGAATTGTCTGCGGTCATTCTAGAAGCAAAACAACCAAACGAAGAATTGATCATGCTTGGCTTCAAAAAGCCTAGTGTGGTATTTTACAGCCACATCCACGTAAATTATTTAAAATTTCCCAAACAGGCTATAGAGCATATTAAAAACCAGGCTGCCAAAGGATTAAAACCTCCCTCAGTGCTACTGTTGGCTGAACAGAAAAAGTTTTTACAAATGGACTTACAGCCAGATGATTACAAAAATTTATCAACCAAAGGTGCTTATAACTTAGTTCGAGTTCCTTTTAAGAAAATGAAAAATCAAAAAATAGACATATCATAAATTGTCATTAGTCATTAGTCATTAGTTATTCACAAAGGGTGAAGGACAAATGACTAATGACCAGATTAACATTTGTCATTGTAACCGTTGACAGCTAAAGCTTGATTGATCTGGTTTAAGAGGTCTTCCATTGATATTGATCGCGGTAATATTTGGGTAGCGATCGCACCAACAACAGTTTCTATCGATTCCAAACCATTCTTCTTGGGCTTGTTAATTTTCTGATAAGCTACCTCATGCTGTAAACCGGTTTCTGAGTGATTTAATCGCTGATTTAGTACCAAAATTGGTGGCAACTTTAAAGGCGAATCTCCTAATGTTTTCAGTGCTTTGAGCACATCTTTGTGGATAGGGGTTTCTCCTAAGCAAATTAGCAGTAAGTCAACGCTTTCGTGGCGAATTTGTTGCAACACTTCTGCCCAACAAGGACTGATTGCCGCTTTGAACCCTGCTGTTTGGAGGTATTGAATTAAAGCTTGGAACCATTCAGATCCCCGTTCAGCAGTTTCACTACTAATTGAGCAATTTTTTTCTGTCCGATAACCCTTAGCTGGCTTGCGTCTTACCTGGGGGAAATCCCGCAGCATTGTTAAATCCACTACTAAGATGTTAGGAGGACAGCAAATACCAGAAGCAATTTCCAGTACTGATAGTAAATCATCTGTTTTCTCAGTGCGACTGCTGTTATCTTTAGCAAACGGTGTTAAGTAAGGAAATACAGATAGCCCTGGTATTTTAGAAGCGATTAAGGTAGTTGCAACATCGCAAGTAACCAGTGGTATAGCCGCTAAACGCGGATGTCCAATTAGTTGTTGCAAATAAATTTGGGCGGTGGTACTTTCAACATCTAACAAAATCACATCAAACTGCCATACCCGCGCCAAAAGTTCTGCCTGATCTAGGTCATCTACTTCAATCACCCGATGTTCTCGAAGTGAGGTGTGAGGATT
Organism: Nostoc sp. ChiQUE01b; assembly: GCF_034531255.1. Taxonomy (NCBI): domain Bacteria; kingdom Bacillati; phylum Cyanobacteriota; class Cyanophyceae; order Nostocales; family Nostocaceae; genus Nostoc; species Nostoc sp. ChiQUE01b. The sequence goes on from NZ_JAVRBM010000064.1 coordinate 44,870, forward strand.
GACCGATTCTAACTGGGGATTCACCAACCTGAGAATTCGCAGTGGGGTTTTAGTTGGGATAATTGCACTATTATTTAACCCTATCTGCGGTATTACTTGTGCAGTACATAATTTTTCTAGAACTGGTGCTAAGACCTGATGCTCTACTGGCAAACTCAAAAAACCATCGGCTCGGTTAGCAAATGCTTGCTCCTTTTCGGCTCCCGTCGCTGTCACAATTACAGATATATGACGGGTTGCAGTGTCAGATTTTAGTAAAGTCAGTACATCCCAACCTGATAGCAGGGGTAACAACGGATTTAAAAATATCGCTATTGGTTGTAAGCGCCGCGCTTTTTCGACTGCTTCTGTCCCCGATCGCGCAATCACTACCCGATATCCTAAACCTTTGAGTTGTTCGGTCAAGTCTTCAATATATCGAGCTACTGCCTCGACTACCAAAACCAACCGTTGCGAACTGGCAAGATGATGCTGTGTGAGCGTAACAACCTGATGAGTGGCTGCGGAGTTTTCCCGTGTCGGTTGGTATTGTGTCTCCTCGTCTTCTCTGATTGCCATATCTGGTTCCGAAAAGCCTGTTTTCGGAGGGCTAGGCGGCAGAAGTAGTGTAAACTGGCTACCTTTACCTTCACGCGATAAGAAGCTGACATCTCCTCCGTGGAGGCGAGCCAAGGCGCGAGTTAATACTAGCCCTAAACCAGTGCCTTCAAATTGGCGGGTGAGGGGATTTTCTAGTTGTTGGAATTTTTGAAAGATTAAGTGTTGCTGGTGTTCAGGAATGCCAATACCTGTATCCCAAACTGTAAAGGCAATCCATCCTTCCCAACGACTTACCCGCAGCCCAATTTCGCCAGATATTTCGGTGAATTTAAAGGCGTTGGAAAGTAGGTGTACTAGCATCTGGCGTAAGCGCAATTCGTCTGCCACCATCTGATCTAAACCTAGTTCAATGGAAAGACAGAATTGGGGAGCAGATGAACGACGGGCATTTTTAGTTGGGGAGGCAGGTGTTGTTTTGCTGGTTTGAGTGTGGATAGCTTTGGCTTCCGATAGGGCGCGATCGCACACAGTCCGAATTTTCACCGGAGTCAGTGTCAAATCCATTTGTCCCGTCTCCATCCGGGTCAAATCTAAAATGTCATTCACCACACTCATCAGGTGGCGTCCGCTTTGATGAATCAGTCCTGCATAACGGGCTTGACGCTCGTTAAGTTCTCCCAACTGCCGATCCACTAGCAAGCGCGATAATCCCAAAACGGCAGTTAGGGGAGTTTTGAGTTCATGACTAATACAAGCTAAAAACTCGTCTTTTAACCGATTTAGTTGAATTAAATCAGCATTCTTCGCTGCTAGTTCTTTACAAAGTTGCTGCTGTTCAGTCACATCAGTAGCTAAAATCAACCACAAATCAGTGCTGAGTGCAATCTCCTCTTCGGCACTGATAACTTTAAACTCAGGACTATCTAAGGGAATTTTGGCAAATTGCCAGATTTGCTCTTGACCATTTTGCACTTCAACAACGCAGGTACAAGTACCCACCTGACTATCCAAATAGCATCGGCTGTATGTAGCGTCACTTGATGCTTCTTGCTGTGTCAGTTCTTCTTCACCAGTATGCTCATTCTCCCTACCATTGGGATGAACCTTGATTGCTGGTTGGGTGACATATTCTGCTATTTCGGAGCGTTTAGGGACAAGTATTGCCTCCACCTGTTGCCTAACTCCTTCTGGATCTTTTAAGGTTCCTAATTGCTGCCACCAGGCGGGATTTCGCGCTACCACCTCGCCAGTACCCGTTTGCAACATTAAAGGCCAAGGCAGTCTTTCTAGCAAGTGTACCAGTGGCTGGTGTCCTAACGACTTGGGTTCATTTGGCGCACCATCATACTCATGACGATGCTCGCTAGACCTTTGTAAGCCAGCCATACGTTCTTGAGCCAGCGATCGCAACAGGCGTGAACTATCTAGCAGCCCCAAATATCGACCCTCAGAGTCAATCAGCGCCCAATCTAAGTTTTGGGGTTTTTCGACTTGGGAATCGCACCAGCGTAAGCTTAATCGCTCTACACGCTCCGAAGCTGATATTGTCTGTATTGGCTCAATTAGACCTTGACCCCAGGTAGAGAGCGATTGGTGTAAATTTAGATTTTTATCGTCACTTTCGGCTAATAATTTTGGGATTAAACGGGCAGAATACAGCAATCCGATGGGGCATTGCTGTTGATTCACTACTACCAAGCGATCGCACTGCTCTTGCTCAAAAATCTCCAACACCACTGCCAGAGAACTTGTTTGGGGGCAGCTAGGTACGGTTGCCTGAAAGTTATAAAGCGGGTAATCTAGCATTAACATAGGGATTTGGGGGTCATTCTTCCTGTGGAACCCTCCGGCATTTCCATCTGCCAGTTGATGGTCTTTTGGCCTGAAGTCATATCCTCTAAGAAGACTCATATAAGCAACTCTGGTGATTTCAACGCCATTAAAACAACGGGATTTCCTCTAACGGACACGGGAATTGCGAACGAGTGCATTTTTCCAAGAGGCGACGTTTCTAATTTCTAGTAACTAGCCAGCCTCCCCAGTGTCTTACTGGTATTTAAACTCCTCATCGATAGCGACGGCTAAAACAATTATGGCCCCAAAGATTCGCTTTAGAACCTTGAGGAATTATAATGATTTGGAATGCGACAATCCTTTAAGTTCGTTTAAGTATCTTATCAAGGAGCAAAATAAAAAAATTTATCTATCTTATATACATAGATATGTAAATCATGAGTTAATTATTGTGTCTTGCGATGCCGACCGATACCTCATCATCAAAGACCTACTAAGTTCTACCAGTTGGTTGCTGCACTAAATTGTTAAGTGCATAGCACTATCTGCTCACATCAAGCGTTATTTTGGGGTGAAATCACCAGTTTACTGCACACTCAGTATTTCCCTACAAGCGTTAACCAAACTTATCAGCCCTCGTTTCTTGGTCAGGGCGATCGAGGAGATATATTCAAGAATAGATGTTATTACCGATATTGATTCTGCAATCTGATTTTAACAAATGCTTAAATAATCCAGTTGACTTAGCCAACCTAAAAGGTTTGAGTACGTGGGTGGGGAAATTGATGGACGCAATTATTACCCAATTTTACTACTTACCTGTTGCTGCAACCACCTCTGCAAAAATCAACTCCTTACCAAATTGGCCGCCACTAAATCCAAGTAAGGCATACACTAGCAAGTACGTTTATGTATTTGCCAGTCAGATGCAAAAAAGTCAACAGCATTTTCAGGAGATGAATCCGGCAGAAAGACAAGGATTATTAAGACAGCTTAAAATAGATTATAGCCTGATTCTTATAGATTATTTTACTACAGACAAAACACTCAAAGAGAAAATTGATAAATTTATCAATACTATATTTTATGCTAATATTCCTGTGCCCCAAATAATCGAAATTCACATGGAGCTAATTGAAGAATTTTCTCACCAGCTAAAATTAGAAGGAAGGAGCAATGAGACGTTACTTGATTACCGCCTAACGTTGATAGATATCCTGGCTCACTTGTGCGAAGCCTATAGGAGTTCGATTTGTAAATAAATTAAGTTTATTGCTGTATATTCCACTTTGAACAAGTTGCTGCTAGTACGCCACGGCGTAAATAGAGCAACCATTTAAAATCCCTAAAGAGCTTATTCCATAATACTTTTGACTTCCGCCTTGCGGTACTAGTTACTCTCAATGCACAAACGCATCTTGTTATTTTTATGCTCATGACAGCTATTAAGTATATGATTAAAGCCAGAAAAACCTACGTTCTTAAGCTTTACGTAGCAGGAAATACTCCAAATTCAGTCCGGGCATTAAAAACACTCAAAGATATTTTAGAGCAGGAGTTTGAAGGTGTTTATGCTTTAAAAGTGATTGATGTATTGAAAAGTCCGCAACTGGCAGAAGAAGATAAAATCTTGGCAACGCCAACATTATCTAAAATTTTACCTCCACCCGTTCGCAAAATTATTGGGGATCTTTCAGATAGAGAAAGAGTGTTGATTGGATTAGATTTGCTTTATGAAGAACTGAGTGAAGAAGATTTTGAAGAGTAAAATTTTAATCATAAATAAAAAAATTAAGTACAAGTTTTAGTAATAAAAAAATAGGTTTTAATACCCTTTTGTTATCAACCAATGAATGAAAACGAGCAACTAGAACCAAAGCAACCACCAAAAATTGGGGGTATAGAAAAAATTCGGACGATGATCGAAGGGTTTGACGATGTTAGTCATGGTGGTTTACCAATTGGTAGAACTACCTTGATCAGCGGTACATCCGGCACAGGCAAAACTTTATTCTCTCTTCAGTTTCTCTATAACGGTATTACTTATTTTGATGAAGCAGGAGTATTTGTTACCTTTGAAGAATCACCTAGCGATATTATTAAAAATGCTCATGTTTTTGGTTGGAACTTGCCCCGCTTAATTGAAGAAGGCAAGTTGTTTATTCTTGACGCATCTCCCGATCCAGAAGGTCAAGATATCGTGGGAAATTTTGACCTTTCTGCACTCATTGAGCGTTTGCAATATGCCATCCGCAAATACAAAGCTAAACGAGTTTCAATCGACTCAATAACAGCGGTATTTCAGCAGTATGAAGCGATGGGAGTAGTGCGACGCGAGATTTTTCGCCTGGTAGCACGTCTCAAATTATTGAGTGTCACTACTGTAATTACCACTGAACGTAGTGAAGAATATGGGCCTGTTGCCTCTTATGGAGTAGAAGAATTTGTTTCCGATAATGTAGTAATTGTTCGCAACGCTTTAGAAGGAGAACGCCGCCGTCGCACAATTGAAATTCTCAAGTTGCGCGGCACAACTCACATGAAAGGCGAATATCCCTTCACGATTACTAATGAAGGAGTTAACATCTTCCCACTCGGAGCAATGCGCTTGACTCAACGTTCTTCTAATGTCAGGGTATCTTCTGGTGTCAAAATCTTAGATGAAATGTGCGGTGGTGGTTTTTTTAAAGATTCAATTATTTTGGCAACAGGAGCCACAGGTACTGGCAAAACCCTGTTAGTCAGTAAGTTTATTCAAAATGGCTGCCTGAATGGAGAAAAGGCAATATTATTTGCTTATGAAGAATCACGCGCCCAACTATCTCGTAATGCTTATTCTTGGGGAATTGATTTTGAAGAATTAGAAGATCAAGGTTTACTCAAAATAATCTGTACTTATCCTGAATCAACTGGTTTAGAAGACCACTTACAAATTATTAAATCAGAAATTGCTATTTTCAAACCCGCTCGAATTGCTATTGATTCCCTATCAGCACTAGCTAGAGGAGTTACAAATAATGCATTTCGGCAGTTTGTTATTGGTGTAACAGGTTATGCTAAACAAGAAGAAATTACTGGGTTCTTTACCAACACAACCGACCAATTTCTGGGAGCGCATTCGATTACTGACTCTCATATTTCTACGATTACCGATACAATTCTGATGTTACAGTACGTAGAAATTCGCGGAGAAATGTCGCGGGCAATTAACGTATTCAAAATGCGCGGGTCTTGGCATGATAAGGGCATTCGTGAGTATAATATTACTGCTGATGGCCCTGAAATTAAAGATTCTTTCCGAAACTACGAACGGATTATCAGCGGTGCTCCTACTCGCGTTAGTATCGATGAAAAGGCGGAACTTTCTCGCATTGTTAGACGTTTTGAAGATAAACAGAGTTCCGAATCCTAAATTTAGTATCGTAGTATATTCATTCCTAAATTTAGTATCGTGCTATATTCTGTGGTGAAGAAAGGTTTTCTGCCGCTAGATTGATTTTCGTGTGAGGGATGCGGTGAAAGGACAGCAATTATTTTATAGCTTCTTACCTGGTGTAACGGCAGCGGTCTTAACAACTCAGCCTGCTTGGGCTGGTACTGGTAAACTAACTGGGATACAACTGGCATCTTCTCCTAGTGTTTTGACTTCTACTTATGGTCAAGGCTTAGTTGTGGATACCATAAATAGGCAACTGCCTAACAGTGCAAATGTTAGTGTTCCAACCCTAGTACCTGCTTTGGGTTTTACTAAACTTAGTGTGAAACCTTTAAGTAATAACAGTATTCCCGTATTTACGGCTGAAAATACTGTTGTGCCAATAAAACAACTACTTAAGAAAGATAAAGGTAGATTTTTCAGTTTGACACCTACCTCTAATTCTTCCCAAGCTCAAAAGAACCAAAAACAGAATAATTCAAGCGCTTATGGGCAGAAATTAAAGAAGATAGTAGTTCCCAACTACACTTCAAAACCCCCTTCTGTCCAAAAAGGAATTTTGTCCCTGTCTTCTTTCCAGCAGCCAGTGGTTCAAAAGATAAATACTGTTACTCAGTTGCAAACATTTTTACAAACTTCAGCCACAGGTGCAGGAGCAGCAAAACTTTTGTCAGCGCAGAGGTGTCCACAGGAGTTGAGCAAAAGCAAAACTGACTCCTTGGCTGATTTGCTAATAACCTCAAGCACTTGCTTACAACAAAATGCTATTGGTCGTTTGGCTCAGAGTAATACCACGATTCCGGCAAATTCGACGCCAACTCTCACTGCGCCAGGAACCGTAACTCCTGTACCAGGGGGTTCAGTGCAACCTACTACTTTACCAGGAACTGTAACTCCTGCACCAGGAGGTTCGGTGCAACCTGCTACTGTACCAACAACTGTAACTCCCGTGCCATCAGGGCGGGTACAAATTCCACAGAACCTGATTCCTAACTCAAATCCCCTACAATTTCCCACCAAAGCGGAGGAAGTGAGACTTCAGGAAAATCAACCAATTACTTTGGTACAGGCTCTAGAGCTAGCACGGCGCAATAATCGGGATTTACAGGTGTCTCTATTGGAGTTAGAACGCAATCGAGCGGCTCTACGCGAGGCGCAAGCTGCTTTATTGCCCACTTTGGGAGTTAGCACGGATATTACTCGTAGTCAGTCTGCTGGTAGTCAGCTTCAGGACGAAATAAACGGGCAAAATCCGTTCGCCGCTAAGGTAGATCAACCCAGTACATCTTTCAATGGTCAAGCACAACTTTCATATAACCTTTATACTTCTGGGAGAGTGCAAGCTACCATCAGAGCGGCTGAAGAACAGGTACGTTTCTATGAGTTTGCTGTAGAAACTCAGTCTGAGACAATCCGTTTGAATGTTGCGACTGACTACTACAATCTGCAACAAGCGGATGAACAAGTACGCATTAGTCAGTCGGCTGTAGTGAACTCTGAGGCTAGTTTACGTGATGCAGAAGCTTTAGAGCGAGCTGGGGTTGGTACACGGTTTGATGTGTTGCGATCGCAGGTGAATTTAGCAAATGCCCAACAAAATCTAACTAATGCTAGATCCCAGCAGTCAATTTCCCGTCGTCAATTAGCAACTCGGATAAGTTTGCCGCAAGCAATAAATATCAGTGCCGCTGACCCTGTACAATTAGCTGGTCTTTGGAACCCAACCCTAGAACAAAGTATTGTGCTGGCTTATCAAAATCGTCCAGAACTGCAACAGTTTTTGGCACAACGCAATACCAGTGAGCAACAGCGTAGGCAGGCCCTTGCAGAACTAGGCCCTCAAGTTAGTTTGGTTGCTAGCTACAACCTGCTAGACCAGTTCGATGATAATGTCAGCGTTACTGATGGTTATTCATTCGGAGTTAGGGCAACCCTAAATTTGTTTGATGGAGGAGCAGCAAGAGCAAGAGCAGCTCAGCAAAAAGCTAATATTGCGATCGCAGAAACTCAATTTGCTGAACAGCGCAATCAAATTCGCTTTCAGGTAGAACAAGCCTATTCTACCCAGCAATCTAGTTTGGAGAATGTTCAAACTGCTAATACCGCTTTAGAACAAGCTAGGGAAGCTCTACGTTTAGCACGTTTGCGATTCCAAGCTGGTGTAGGTACTCAAACTGATGTCATTAACTCTGAAAATGACCTCACACAAGCTGAAGGTAATCGAGTCACAGCAATTTTGAATTACAACCGCGCTTTAGCTCAATTACAACGGTCTGTTACCCTCAGAGCATTCCGCTAGTGCCCCCTTTGGGGAAGTCAAAAGGAGCCAGTGTGTTGGGCGGCTCTGCCGACTTGAAGCAACTGGCGTTCAAGTCAAAAGTCAAAAGTCACCCATGCTTTAATTTTGGGCTTTCTGGCTGTAATGAAATAGTAGGTTTATTTCCGCCGACCTGTACTAGTACTGCTGACTAATCTTTCAATTAAAAATTCTAAAAGCCTCATTTTTCAATAATTACATTGAAGAATGAGGCTTTTAGGCTATTTTTTCATCTGTATTGATCCTTATCCAACAAGGTTTTGGTGAAATGAGGTGTGTTTGCCCTGTCCCAATCCCCAATCCCTATTATCTGCTTTGGCTACAAGCCTTAAACGCGAATTTCTCACAAACAATAAAAAATCAATTTATATGGACTGATGTTAG